>CAZJIF010000029.1:0-19183 GCA_964546045.1 uncultured Klebsiella sp.
ATGGCGAAACCGGTAGACGCAGCAGACTTAAAATCTGCAGGCCGCAAGGCTGTGGGGGTTCAAGTCCCCCTACCCCTATGACGGAACCACTTGCAATTGCAGGAGCTTGGCGGCCAGGTTGAGGCGTCGATAGAAACAGGCGAAAGTAAGCGAAGCGCGCACACTGCTGATGCAATTGATGGGCGGCTGGGTGATAGCGACGATCGCAAAGCCAGCCCAGGCGATTCTGCAAACTGAGATTGCTCTGGAATAGGCGTGGGTCTGGACCATGCTCTCGCTGCCCTGTTCAGCGATGAACAGCTGGGTCATGACTTCGATGCACCACTGGATGGGTTGTTCGAGGCGCTGCCGTGACGCGACTGCTGCTCGACACCCATCTGCTGGTGTGCCAGACCCATGCTGTTGTTCACAGCGGACCGTCACTTGCGGCGCTCCGGCACCCCCAAGAACCTCGTGGCGTGATCAAAATCAGGGGATGATGCCCGCTCCGCTTGTCTGCCTGGCCGAGGTGTGTCGGTGACCCAGTCGCTGCAACAACTGGAGCGTGAGCTCGAGCAGGCGCGCCGCCACGGCCGTTGGCTGGCCGACGATGAGTTGGCGTCCCTGCAGGAGCAGCGCCAGGCTGAGATCGCGCAGCAGCAGCAGAGCCGCATTCGGCGCCGCAAGCTGCTGCTGCTGACCGCCATCTGCGTGCTGATCCCGCCCCTGTGGCCGGTGGCCCTGGGTTTGATCCTCTACCTGCTGTTTCCGCGCACGACCAGGCGCTACGGACTGATCGCCGGCGTGATCGTGCTGGCCCTGGGTGGACTGTTCACCGTGCTGTTGGTCACGCTGCTGGTGGCGATCCTGCTGGCGTTGTTCTGACACCCCGACCCAGCTCCCAGCGCTTGACCAGGCGGTAGATCACCGGCACCACCAGCAGGCTGAGGGCAGTCGAGGCCAGCAGGCCGCTAAACACCACCGTGCCGATGCTGACCCGGCTGCCGGAGCCAAAGCCGCTGGCGACCAGCAACGGCAAAAAGCCGGCTAACGAGGAGATCGCCGTCAGCAGGATCGGCCGCAGGCGGAGCGCGGCGGCTTCGCGGATCGCCAGCTCCAGCGGTTCACCGCCGGCCAGGCGCTGGTTGGCGAACTCGACAATCAGAATGCCGTTTTTGGCGGCCAGGCTCACCAGCACCAGCAGACCCATCTGGCCGTACACATCGAGCGCCATGCCGCGCAGGGCCAGACCGGCACTGGCCCCCAGCAGGGCCAGGGGCACTGTGATGCCAATGATCAGCGGATCGACGAAGTTCTCGTACAGGGCCGCGAGCACCAGCAGCATCACGAGCACCCCCAGGGCAAACACGCGCACGTTGCTGCCGGCTGCCCGGTCCTCTTCGCGGGCCAGGCCGGCCCATTCGAGCTCGGTGACCCCTCCCTGACGCTGCTGCACCTGCGTGAGCAGGGCCATGGCCTGGCCGGTGCTGACGCCCGCTTTGGGCAGGGCACGCACACTGATCGAGCGCACCAGGCGGGTGTGGTTGATGCTGGTGGGGCCGCTGCTCTGCTCCAGCCGCACCAGCTGCCGCAGGGGGATCAGCTGGCCCTCGCGGTTGCGCACCATCAGGTTGAGCACGTCGTCGGCATCGCGGCGGCGCCGGCCGTCGAGCTGCACGATCACCTTGCGCACCTGCTCGCTTTCAAAGCTGTCGTTGACGTAATCACTGCCGAAGCTGGCCCCCAGGGTGTCCACCACGGTGGCCAGATCGACCCCCAGCGCCGCCAGTTGCAGGCGATCAGGCACCAGTTGCAGTTGAGGAGAGCCGGCGCTGAACCGGGTCGACACCCGCTCAAAGGCACCCGTGGCGCGGGCTTCGCGAATGAAGGCCTGGGCCTGCTGCTCGAACGCCCCCAGGCTGAGCTGGCCGTTGCTGACATCGAGCAGCTCCAGCTCGAGCCCACCTTCACCGCTGAAGCCACGCACCGACGGCGGTTCACTGAGCTGCACCACCGCCTGGCGGATGCGCGTGCGCAACTTGGCATTGAGCCGTTCGGCCACCGCAGCGGTGCTCTGGGCGGCGCCGCTGCGCTGCTCGATCGGCGCCAGGCGCAGATAGAACAAGCCTTTGTTCGGGCTGCTGTCGCCGAAGGAGCGACCGGCAAAGAACGTGGCGCGGGTGATCAGCGGTTCGCTGCGCACCACGTCGCGCACCTGGTCGATCACCCCCTGGGTCTGTTGCAGGCCCAGGCCGTCGGCCAGGATCACCACCCCGCGCAGCTGACCCGTGTCCTCCTGGGGGATGAAGCTCTTGGGCAGGGCCTGCAGCGCCAGACCTGTGATCACGATGCCGGCCAGCAGCAGGCCCACCACCAGGCGGGTGCGGGCCAGGGTGTGGTCGAGCAGGCGGCGGTAAGGGGCCTCGAGGGCCTCGAGCCAGCGCCGCGGGGGATCGATCCAGCGCAGCAACCAGGCCGGTTCGGGGTTGTCGGGGCGGACCACCCGGCTGGCCAGCATCGGGGTGAAGGTGAGGGCGTTGAAGGTCGAAAAGGTGATCGCGGCGCTGATCGTGATCGCGATCGGCGCGTACAGGCGGCCGACGCTGCCACCCAGCCCAAGCACGGGCACGAACACCACGATCAGCACCAGCGAGGTGGCGATCACGGCATTGCCCAGCTCGGCCATGGCCGCCCGGGCCGCCTGCAGGGGCGGGGTGCCCGCTTCGAGCCGCCGGCCGATGTCTTCGCTGACGACGATCGCGTCATCGACCACCAGGCCTGAAGCCAGCACCATGCCGAACAGGGTCAGGGTGTTGAGCGACTGGCCGGTGAGGTACAGGATGCTGAGCGACCCGATCAGGGCCACGGGCACCGCCACCGCGGTCACCAGGGCCAGCCGGCTGTTGCCCAGGCCCAGCAGCAGCACCACGAACACCAACACCACGGCGTCGCGCAGGCTGGCGGTGGTGTTGTCGATGCTGCCCTTGACGTAGTCAGCCTCATCGACGATCAGCTGCTTGGCGATGCCCGGCGGGAAGCTGGGCTCTAGCTCGTCCAGTGCCCCATTGACGGCGCGGCTGACGTTGATGGCGTTGCTGCCGTCACGCTGGTTGATCACCAGGGCCACCACCGGATCGCCGCGCAGGTTGGTGGCGATGGCGTCGTAGCTCTCGTTGCCCAGCTCGACCCGGCCCACATCGCGCAGCAGGGTGAGGCCGCCGGTCTTGGCGTCGCGGGCCACGACCAGCTGCTCAAATTCGGCGGGGGTGCGCAGCCGGCCTTCCATGCGCAGGGGCAGGGTCAGCTCCTGGCCGGGGGGGCTCGGTGCATCACCGCTCTGCCCCAGGGCCGCCAGCACGTTCTGCTGTTGCAGCGCCGTACGCACATCGGTGATGGTCAGCCCCCGTTCCTCAAGGCGCCAGGGATCCAGCCACAGGCGGAAGGCCAGGCTGTTGCCACCCGCCAGGGAGACGCTGCCAACCCCAGGCACCCGTTGGATCCGGTCGCGGATCACCTGGTCGACCCAGCCGCTCAGAAAGGTGTCGCTGTAGACACGGCGGTCGGCGCTGAAGCTCAGCACCATCAACAGATCGTCGCTGCTGCGGCGCACCTGCACCCCCTGCCGCGCCACGCTGGCGGGCAGCAGCCGGCTGACCACAGCCACCTCGTTCTGGGTGTTGATCTGGTTCAGCTCGGGATCGCCCCCGGCAAAACTCAGGCTGATCGAGCTGCCGTTGGCCGAACTGGTCGAGCGGATCGTGTCCAGGCGCTCCAGGCCATTGAGCTGTTTCTCAAGGATGGAGGTGACCCCCTGCTCAACGATTTCGGGGTTGGCACCGGGGTAATTGGCCCGCACGCTGACGCGACTGGGGGCGATCGGCGGCAGGTTCTCCACCTGCAGCGCCGGCAGGGCCACCAGACCGGCCAGCAGCACCACCAGGCTGCACACCAGGGTGAGCACCGGCCGTTTCAGAAACGGATCGGAGATCGATTTCAAGGCTTGACGTTGCCGCTCCAGCGCTGGGCCTCAGGGGTGTGGGGCACCGGGCAGCAACGCGGCCACCTGGTCGGCCTCGAGTCTGCCTGCCTGCTGCAGCACCTGGGTGATGCGGGTGATGTCGAGCACAGCATGGACGTTGTACCCGGCCTCGGCCAGCCGCTCCTTGGCGCGGCGGTCGTGGTCGCCGCCGTGGTCGAGGAACACCACCACGTCGCTGACCACCAGGCCGGAGCCTTCGAGCTTGGCGATGCCCTCGAGCACGCTGCCACCGGTGATCAAGATGTCGTCGACCACCACAACCTTGTCACCTGGTTCGAAGTCGCCCTCGATCAGGCGCCGTGCACCGTGGGCCTTGACCTCCTTGCGCGGGTAGATCAACGGTTTGTGCAGCTGTAGCGACAGCCCGGTGGCGGTGGGCAGGGATCCGTAGGGAATGCCGGCGATGCGCTCAAAGGACAGGTCCTGCAGCAGGCTGCCGTAGGCATGCAGCACCCGGTGGAACAGGTTGGGGTCCGAGATGATCTGGCGCAGATCGATGTAGTAGTTGAAAACGGCGCCGCTGGCCTGCACGTACTCGCCAAACAGCAGGCAACCGATGTCGAACAGGTCGACGATCAAGGGCGCCAGCGGATCGGCGCCCTGGCTGGCTTGGGGCAACCACAGTGCACAGCTCTGTTGGCCGTCGTGAACCGGTGAGGGCTGCAGTGCATCGCGGCTCTGGTTGATCTGCCGCCGCAGGGCGTCGGCGCGTTCAGCCAGATCGTCCTCGACCAGCAGGTTCTGGGGCAATGGCAGCAACAGCCCGTCACCGGCGTCGCTGAGGCCGGCCTGCAGCAGCGGTTCCAGCTGGTCTTCCTCGCCCCAGAGGCTGCGCAGCAGCACAAACCGTTGCGGTGCCGCCTGGCGCACGGCCGCCAGCACCCCTGCGTCGCTGGTGCCCACCTCGAGCAGCAGCTGCTCGGGGGTGGCCCAGAGCTGGCTTTCGCGCACGATGTGCAGGAACAGCGGTCCCTGTTCGTCGGGGTAGTGCTGCAGCACCCGCGCCGCCGGATTGGAGCTGTGGCAGGTGATCACCACCGCCTTGTCCGGGTACAGCAGAAATGGTGCAGCGATGTCCTGGCCCGCCAGGGGCGAGAGGGTGATCCCATCGGCACCCAGGTCCTTGAACAGGTAGTGGGCCAGGGCCGACGAGCTGTTCAGGTCACCGTGTTTGGCATCGATGATCAGCGGAATGTCGCTGGGCACCAGGTCGCGCACCTCGGCCAGCAGCTCCAGGCCGATCGGGCCCAGGGCCTGGTAAAAACCCAGACTGGGCTTAAAGGCGCAGACCAGCGGCGCGGTGGCCTCGACCACGGCCTTGATCCAATGGCGCGCCTGGCTCAGGAACGAGCGGCCCCCCAGCCCACGGGCCGTGGCCCAGCTGGCCAGCAGTTCCGGGTTGGGGTCGAGGCCGGTCACCAGCAGGCTCTGGTTACGGCTGATGGCCTCGGTCAGCTGGACGAAGAAGGCCATGGCCGGCTCTGGGCCTGAACAGAACGCCCCAGTGTTGTTAAACCGCCGGCGGCCCCTGCCGTGGCGCGGCGCAACAGCTCGTTGCGTTAGCGCAGTAACCAGGCCAGGGTTTCACCGGCGTGAAACGGGACGAGGTCGCTCACTGGCTCCGCAGCGCCGTTGCTGTGAAGGCGTTGCGGCACGGTCACGCCGACACGCTCCAGGGTCACCGTGCCGGTGTTGAGCGGCAATCCGTAAAAGCGCGGGCCATGCTCGCTGGCGAAAGCCTCCAGCCGATCGAGGGCGCCTTCGGCTTCAAACACCGCCGCGTAGCTCTCCAGGGCATAGGGGGCGTTGTAAATGCCGGCACAGCCACAGGCGCTTTCCTTGGCATGGCGCTCGTGGGGGGCCGAGTCGGTGCCCAGAAAAAACTTCGGATTGCCACTGGTGGCCGCGCCCCGCAGGGCGATGCGGTGCAGCTCGCGCTTGGCCACTGGCAGGCAATAGAAATCGGGCCGCAGGCCGCCGGCAAACAGTGCGTTGCGGTTGATGTGCAGATGGTGCGGTGTGATCGTGGCGGCCAGGTTGGCCGGTCCGCTGCGCACAAAGTCGACCGCGTCGCTGGTGGTGATGTGCTCGAGCACCACCTTGAGGCCCGGGTGGCGCCTCAGCAGGGGGGCCAGCACCCGCTCGATGAACACCGCCTCGCGATCGAAGATGTCGATGTCGGGGTCGGTGACCTCGCCGTGGATCAGCAGCGGCATGCCGATGCGCTCGAGGGTCTCAAGCACCGCGGTGATGGCGCCGATCGTGCGCACGCCGGCATCCGAGTTGGTGGTGGCGCCTGCCGGGTACAGCTTGACGGCGGTCAGCACGCCCTGGCTGTGGCCCAGCTCCAGATCGGCCGGGTCGCTGGTTTCGGTCAGATAGGCCGTCATCAGCGGCGTGAATCGTGCCTTCGAGGCCCCGTCAGCGCTCTGGCCCACTGCCGCCAGGATCCGATCGCGGTAGGCCCGTGCGTCCGAGGTGGTGGTGACCGGTGGGCGCAGGTTGGGCATCACGATGGCGCGGGCGAACTGCCGCGCCGTGGCCGGGGCCACCACCTGCAACAGCGAACCGTCGCGCAGGTGCACGTGCCAGTCATCCGGCTGGCGAATCGTCAGGCTGTTCATCCAACCGGTGTTGATCACTCCAGCTTGGCCTCTGGCACCCGCTCCAGGTCCAGCCCAAGCCGGCCCAGATTGTCGACCAGCAGCGTGGCGATGTCTGGATCGACCGCCAGTTCGCGCCATTGCTCACCCAGCTGCAGTCCATGGGCGGCTTCGACGCTGCAGCCCAGATAGCGAGCCAGATTGCGGTGCACCTCGAACAGCCGACCAGACGGCAGCGGCCGCCGCAGCCGCAGGCGCAACCGCTGGCTGGGTGGTTGCAGCTGGCCCAGCTCGATGCGGCGCAGGCCGGCCAGGGTCGCCAGGATCAACAGCTGATCTTCAGGGGCAAGCACCAGATCCACCGGCGGCAGCGCCAGGCCATCGCCCCGGGAGGGGCGCTTGAGGGCGATCGCCGTGACCCCGTAACCGTGCTGCACCCGCGCCAGGCTGAGGCCGCACAGGCTGTCACCCGGCTGGATGCGGTACCGCACCAGCAGTCCCATGGCTTCGCCGATGGGCCACACGCCTTCGACCCGCTCGCCGAAGGCAGTTGCTACCACGACGTCGGCGGCCAGGCTGAGGCTTGAGATCACCGTGACCCCGCCAAGCAGCTCGCCCAGTTGTTCGGCTGCCTGCTCGGCCGTGGTCACCATGGCCAGGCGTGCCTCGGGCCAGCAGCGCTGCAGGGCCAGCACTCCTTCCACATTGGCCAGCAGATCGGCCGACAGCATGCCGATCGCCAGCACCCCACGCTCCTTGAGGCTGCGCTGCACCGCCTCGAGGGCGGCTGATTGGGCGTCCACGGCCCAGACGCAGTGCCCTTCGCGCTGCAGTTCGCTGCTCAGGGCCTGTGCTAGGCCGTCACCGCCCACCAACAGGATCGGCTGCACGCCGCGGGGCAGCCGGGGTTTAACCGTGAGCCCGAAGCGGGCGCTCAGCAGTCGCTCCAGGATCACGGCCACCAGGGCCGAGGTCAGCAGGGTGCCCAGCAGCGACAGCAGCAGGCTGCCGCTCACGAGCCAGCTGTCGCTGTTGCTGTTGAGAGGGCGACCGGCCAGGACCACGTTGACGGGATCAACGAATTCGCCTTTGAGCAGGGCCAGGGTTACAAACACCCCCTGCTGCCAGTTGGAGCCCGCCGCCAGCTGGGCGATTGCGATCAACAGCACCAGCACCAGGCTCCCCAGCAGCAACGCCCGACGGCGTTGGCGTCGATCGAGCCGCAGCCAGCGGCCGTGTGGCTGCAGGGGCCAGCGCAATGTCCAGGGTCGGAGCCAGAGCCGGTGCTGGGCTGGGCGCTTGGGACCAGCTGCAGGGGACCCTGCGCTCGGACCGTTGCCCTGAAACGCGAGCGGTGCGACCAACCACCCGGTGCTGCGCTGATCGAGCAGCAGCGGTCGCTGAAAGCGCCGGTCCTGCCCGACCCCCTGAAACACGGTCAGCACCTGGCCGTCGGCGTCAAAGCGGGCGGCGGCGTCCCCGGGACGCAGGGCCTGCAACATGGCCCAACGCATTAGGGCCACCGGGTCGACCACCGTCACCCGGGCGAGCCGTTGCTCGAGCAGATCCCCCAGCTGGCGCTGCTCTCCCGAGGCCCGCACGACGATCTGGGCCGACGGATTGAGAAGCCTGACCTGCAGGGCCGCTTCGAGGTTCACCGTGCTTTCGGAGCTCAGCAGCAGCACGGCACGGGCGTTGGCGGCCCCAGCCTGGGCCAGGTGGTGGGCACGGCGCATGTCCCCGACCACCACCGGCGCCTGCAAGGCGTGGGCCAAGTTGGGATCGCGCCAGTCAGGCGCGTGCCGGTCGAGGGCCAACAGAGGCACATCAAAATCCTGCAGCCGCCGCAGGCAGGCTTGTCCCAGCTTGCCCAGACCGCAGATCAGAATCGCTGGCTGGGGCTCGGACGCGGCCATGGTGCGGGCGGATCAGACGGACAGAGCCCGCCCCATGCTTGACCGGCCTGCGGGCTGCGGCAAGTGAAGAGGCCCGTGAAGCAATGCTGAAACCCTTGGCACCTTGTTGCCGTCTTAACGGGCGCTGGCCAGTTTGAGAGCGTCAGCCCTCGCCAGGCGCCGTCATGACCACGACCCAGCCCCAGCGTCCCCAACCCGGTTCCTCGCTGCCCCTGCCGGCCAGCTACGGCGACCGGCAACGCACCGGTCTGACCGCCGACGACCTGTTCGAGGGCATCGCGGAGCATCTGTTCTTTTCGTTGGGCCGCAGCGCCATCGACGTCAGCCCCCATGACCTCTACATGGCGCTCAGCTATGCGGTGCGGGATCGGCTGATGAACCGCCATCTGGCCTCCAAGGATCTGCTGCGCCAGAAACGTCCCAAGGCGGTGGCCTATCTGTCGGCCGAATTTCTGATCGGTCCCCAGCTGGCCAACAACCTGCTGATGCTCGGCCTGCAGGAGGAGGCGGCTGAAGCGTTGGCCCGTTTTGGCATCAGCGACCCCGAGCAGGTGTTTGCTGTCGAGGAGGAACCAGGCCTGGGCAATGGCGGCCTGGGGCGGCTGGCGGCCTGTTACAGCGAATCGCTCGCCTCGCTCGAGATCCCGGCGACGGGGTATGGGATCCGTTACGAGTTCGGCATCTTCGACCAGGTGATCAAGGGGGGCTGGCAGGTCGAGATCACCGACAAATGGCTCAAGGGCGGCTGGCCCTGGGAGCTGGTGGCGCCGACCAAATCCCAGAGCGTCGGTTTCGGCGGCCGCACCGAAACCTGGCATGACGACCAGGGGCGCTACCGGGTGCGCTGGGTGCCCGCCCAGGTGGTGGTGGGCATCCCGCACGATGTGCCGGTTCCCGGCTACCGGGTCAACACCTGCGGGCGGCTGCGGTTGTGGCGTGCCGAAGCAGCTGAGTCCTTCGACTTCAACGCTTTCAACAGCGGCGATTATCACGGCGCGGTCGAAGCCAAGGTGGGCTCCGAGACCCTCTCCAAGGTGCTCTATCCCAACGACGGCACCGACGGCGGCCGGCGGTTGCGCTTGATGCAGCAGCACTTCTTTGTCAGCTGCTCGCTGCAGGACATGCTCGCCAACCTGCGGCGCCGCGGCATTCCCATCGCCGAGTTTCAGCAGCACTGGGCGGTGCAGCTCAACGACACCCACCCGGCGATCGCCGTGGCCGAGCTGATGCGGCTGCTGCTCGATGAGCACGGCTTTGACTGGGAGCAGGCCTGGGCGATCACGTCGGGTTCGCTGGCCTACACCAACCACACCCTGCTGCCGGAAGCGCTCGAGCGTTGGGGGCTGGATCTGTTCGGGGCGCTGCTGCCACGCCATCTGGAGTTGATCTACGAGATCAATGCCCGCTTTCTGCAGCAGGTGCGTCTCAAGCACCCCGGCAATGAGCAGATCCTGGGCCGGGTTTCAATCATCGACGAGTCCGGCGCCAAGGCGGTGCGCATGGCCCACCTGGCCGTTGTGGGCAGCCACCACGTCAATGGCGTGGCCGCCCTGCACAGCCAGCTGGTGCAGAGGGATCTGTTCCCAGACTTTGCGGCGCTGTGGCCGCAGAAGTTCACCAATGTCACCAACGGCGTGACCCCCAGGCGCTGGCTGGCCCTGGCCAACCCGCCCCTGAACGCCCTGCTGAGCCAGACGGTGGGCGCCTCCTGGCCCGCCGAGATCGCCCTGCTGCAGCGCCTCGAGACCCTGCAACACGACGAAGCCCTGCTGGAGCGCTGGGGGGCCTGCAAGCTGGCCGGCAAGCGGCGCCTGGCTGAGGTGATCAACCAGCGCAATGGCCTTTTGGTCGATCCCACCAGCCTGTTTGACGTGCAGGTCAAGCGCATTCATGAGTACAAGCGCCAGCACCTCAATGCCCTTGGGGTGATTGCCCGCTATCTGCGCATCAAGAGCGGCGACACGGCGGGCCTGGCCCCGCGCACGGTGATCTTTGGCGGCAAGGCGGCGCCCGGTTACGCGATGGCCAAGCTGATCATCCGCTTCATCAACGGCATCGCCGAGGTGGTCAACAGCGATCCGGAGATGAAGGGCCTGCTCAAGGTGGTGTTCCTCGCTGATTTCAATGTGCAACTGGGCGAGAAGATCTACCCGGCGGCCGATCTGTCCGAGCAGATTTCCACCGCCGGCCTCGAGGCTTCAGGCACGGGCAACATGAAATTCGCTCTCAACGGCGCGCTGACGATCGGCACCCTCGACGGGGCCAATGTCGAGATCCGCGAGCTGGTGGGTGAGGACAACTTTGTCCTGTTCGGTCAGACCACCGACCAGATCAGCGCCCTGCATCGCGATGGCTACCGCCCCTGGGAGTGGGTGGCGGGCAACCCCCTGCTGCAGGAGATCTTCGCCCTGATCGAATCGGGCCACTTCAGCGGCGGCGACACCGAACTGTTCCGGCCCCTGGTGCAGAACCTGGTGGGACGGGATCCGTTCGCGGTGATCGCCGACTTTGGGGCCTATCTCGAGGCGCAGCAGGTGGTCGATGGGCTGTGGCACCACCGTCAGACCTGGCAGCGGATGAGTCTGCTCAACACGGCGCGCAGCGGCTTTTTCTCGTCCGATCGCGCCGTACGTGAGTACGCCGAGCGGATCTGGCAGGTGCGGCCCGTTGCGGTCGACATGAGCTGCCCGATCGGCGATTCGACGGCAAACTTGAACCAGGGATGACTGCAATTCCAACGATGACCCACCACCAGGTTCTTGTTGTCGGCGGCGGTGCTGGTGGCATCACCGCTGCCGCCCAGCTGCGCCGCGCCCGCCCTCAACTGGACATCGCCATCCTGGAGCCGGCTCACGAGCACTGGTACCAGCCCGGTTGGACCCTGGTGGGTGGTGGTGTGTTCAGCCTCGATGAAACCCGCCGCGCCGAGCGCGACCTGATCCCCAGCGGTGTGACCTGGATCGAGGAGGCCGCCACGGCCTTTGATCCCGATCACAACCGGGTCACCACCAGCGGTGGTCAGACCCTCAGTTATGACGTGCTGATCGTGGCGACCGGCCTGACCCTGGCCTGGGACAGGATCGAGGGGCTGCGCGAGGCCCTCGGTCAGGGCGGTGTGTGCAGCAACTACAGCAAGGATTACGCCCCCTACACCTGGGAGGCGATTCAGGCGTTCAAGGGCGGCAACGCTGTGTTCACCTGTGCGCCAATGCCGATCAAGTGTCCTGGCGCCCCCCAGAAGATCGCCTACCTGGCTGATGACGTCTTCAAGCAGAAGCGTCTGGCCGCCAAGGTGATCTATGCCACGGCCACGCCCGGCATCTTTGGAATCCCGGCCTATGCCGCCCCCCTGCGGGAGGTGGCAAAGCGCAAGGGTGTGGATGCCCGTTACAACCACGTGCTGACCGCAGTGCGCGCAGCCAGCAAGGAGGCGGTGTTCACCGTCAAGGAGAACGACAGCGAGCGGCAGGAGGTGATCCCCTACGACCTGCTGCATGTCACCCCGCCGATGGCGGCGCCGGCGGTGGTGGCCTCGAGCCCCCTGGCCAATGCTGCGGGGTTTGTCGAGGTGGATCAGTACAACCTGCAGCACGTGCGCTACCCCAACGTCTTTTCGTTGGGCGATGTGAGCGGCATGCCCAATTCCAAGACCGCGGCGGCAGTGCGGGGCCAGGCGCCGGTGCTGGTGGCCAACCTGCTGGCGTTGCTCGCAGGCCAGCCCCTGGAGGCGGCCTACGACGGTTACAGCTGCTGCCCGTTGATCACCGGCTACGGCAAAACGATCATGGCCGAGTTCAACTACAAGGCTGAACCGACCCCGTCGTTTCCGCTCGATCCCACCAAGGAGCGCTGGAGCATGTGGTTCGTCAAGCGCAAGATCCTGCCGTCGCTGTACTGGAACCGCATGCTGGCCGGGGCCCAGCATGAGCGTCAGTTCGTGCCGGGATCCCGTCCCAGCTGAGCAGCAACAGCGTCTGGAGCTGGGCCACCAGCAGCGGCAGATCGGTCAGCAGGATCGAGGCCAGGGGATGCAGCGGATGCAGCAGGTTGAGGGCCAGGGCCAGCACATGCGGGCCGGCCACCAGGGCCATGTTGCTGCGGTTGAGCCGGCGGGCCCGCTGGGCCAGGGTCATGCAGTCCGTCAGGCGATCCAGCTGCTCGGCGGGCACCACCAGGTCGGCCAGCAGGCTGGTGAAGGGAACCGTGCCATCGTCGAGGGCGATGGCCACATCGGCTGCGGCCAGGGCGGCGGCATCGCTGTAGGCGTAGCCCAGATAGGCCACGGGCGCTGCGCTGCTCTGTCGCAGCTGCTGCACCAGGTCGACCCGCTGCAGCATCGAGTCGGCCACGAGCATGGCTTCGCGAGGCAGGCCCAACCGGCGGCAGGCGGCTGGGGCCAGGCCCGTGTCCCAGCCACTCAGCAGGTGGATCTGGCAATGCAGCGTGCGCAGCCGCTTGAACAGGCGCACGAACCGCCGTGGCAGGTGCAGTTCAAAATCGGCAGCCGCCAGCACCTGCCGCCCCCGCAGCAGAAACACCCGGTCCAGCGCCGTGGGTAGCCCCTCGGGTGGTCGCAGCTTCAGATGCCTTAGCAGGGGCAGGCCGCCGATGCTGTACGTGACACCATCGACCCGGCCGCGGTAACCCAGGGGCGGCAGCGGCTCCAGATCGTCCACCACCACCGGCTCCAGATCGGTCTCGAGCAGCAGATTGCGCAGGGGGGCCAGGCCGTCCGGGCGCACCCGCACCCGAAATCCCGCCAGGATCTGAATCACGCGTTCGCGGCTGGTCCAGGGGTCGCAGTGGTGCAGCGCCTTGAGCTGGCGGGTGGACCAGCTGCCGAGTACGGCATCGCTGATCACCAGCTGACGGCACTGGGCCAGGGCGTCGATCACCTCGGGCCGCCGCAGGGCGATGCCGCTGGTCTCTGCGGCCCGCTGCGCCGCCCCATAGACGATTGCGGCGCAATGCTGCCAGTCGTTGCCGGGGTCAAACTGCATCAGGCCCGCAGCGGCATGGGGGCGGCCCAGGGCCATGACCCCGCCACCGGCCAACAGCAACCAGGGAATCGACTGCTTGTGCCATTGCTGGGCCTTGGCCACCAGCCGCGGCGGCCGGTCCAGCGGTGCCTGCTCGCCGCGGCGCTGCACCAGGGAGCGCAGCCCACGCAGATCGCGGTCCTGAACGACATCGACTGTTAATCGGATCACCACAGCACCGCTGTGGACGACGATCCCGGCCGGCAGGCGCTGAAACGCCTGCACCAGCACCAGGCCAGGGTCGCCGTCGCGGGCCCGGCAGCTGACCCAGGCCCTGCCGGCCACCACCAGGGCCGCCGCCGGCACCACCGAACCTTCGCCCACGGCGACCAGCGCACCTTGTTGCATCTGGGCGATCGGCTGCGGTTGCCATTGGCCGCAGGGCAGCCGGCTGGGCAGGGTGATCTGCTGCAAGTGCTGGTCGAGCTGCTGCTGCAGTTCGCGGCTGAAGCGGGGAGAGCGGCTCCAGCTGGTCATCAGCTGGGAGCTGCACAACAGGCTGTATTCGAGCAACGCGGCCTGCACCTCACCACGCCAGAGCAAGCTGCCAAACCACAGCAGATCAAGGCTCTGTGGCGGCACCAGTCCGCGGCGCAGGTGTGCCCAGCTCGACAGCAGCAATGGCCCCAGCAGCAGCGGCAGCAGGCCGGCGCTGATCACCACCGCCGGCAGGCCCAGCACCAGCTCGAGCCCCAGCAGGCCGCCGACCACGCCCAGCCGCCCCAGGGCTGCGCGCTGCAGCGCGGGTCTGGGGCTGGTCGGCAATCCCGGATGGGGCGCCTGCAGCGCTGCCTCCAGCAGCTGCACCACGGCGCTGCGGCGCAGACGGCGGCTCGGGGGGTAGGCGATCACGGCCGACCCGGCCCAGCGGTTGACCCGCACCGCCTGCAACCAGCGGCGGTGGCGGGCCAGATGCACCAGGTTGCTCAGCAGCTCGGACGACACCACACCTGGTTCGACCACCAGGCGCAGGCGCCCCGGTACGGCGTGCACGACGCGCCAACGGGGCCCGTTGCCACTGCTGATCAGCAGATCGCCGGCCTTGAACGCGGCAGGCACGGGTTTAGGTGAGCGGCTGGCCATCGCGCCGGCGGATGGCCACCACCCCCGGGCGGGGTGGGCGACCAGGAACACCCGAGGGCCAGTTGGAGCCCAGGGGCACCCAGCGCAGTTGTTCGAAGCGCTGACCGTTGCGGTCGACCAGGGTGTGGGCCTGGGCCTCCCGGGCTTGCCCCTGCCGCACCCCGTGGTCTTCGCCGGGGTGTTGCACCGCCAGAAACAGGGTGCGGCCCATGGCATCGAAACAGGGGCCGCACAGTTCACAGCCCATCGGGCCGATGGCAAAACACAGGGCCTGCCCGGCTGCCGCCCCGCTTCGCGGCAGCACCCAGCAGCTGTTGTTGCCGAACACATCCAGGCTGGCGCTGCTGGAGCGGTCGGTGGTGATCCAGAGATTGCCGGCGGGGTCAAAGGCCAGGTTGTCAGGATTGCTGAACCCCAGTCCCCCTTGCCAGGGGGTGCCGCCGGTGGCCTCCATCTGCCAGCCGAACCGGGCCCCGCGGCGGCTGTCGCCATCGCGCAGCCGCATCACCCAGCCATGGGGCCAGTTGGCCTGGCCGCCAGGGCCCTGAAAGATGGCGGGGTCGGCACCGCCCTCGTCGCTGCGGCCCGCTGCCGTAAAGGCGATCAGCAGGTCGCCGTTGATCGGGTCGATCTCGGTGTCTTCGGGACGGGCCGCTGCGGTGGCCCCGATCGCGTTGGCCGCCAGGTGGGCGTCGATCAGGATCGCCCCCTGCTGGCGAACAGCCGCTTCGGGGTCATCGCCGAACAGGGGGTAGAGGTCGGCCAGGGTGGTGTGGCGCTGGCAGTAGGCGTCCACAGCGGCATCGCTGCCTAAGGCTTCGGCGCCGCTGCGGCGGCGGTCGCTGTGGGGCAGCAGGGTGGCCTGCTCGATGCCGAAGCGCTTGTAATGACTGGGTTGCTGTGGATCCAGCCGGGTGCTGGCCTCGAGCACCAGCCAGCGGCCGCCGCCGCCGGGTTCCAGGCGCGCCACCTCGAGCCGGCCCTGCTCCAGCAGCCGCCCGTTGGCAGGGTCTTTGGGATCGCTGACCAGCCCATCGCTGACAAAACGGTAGAGATGGCCGCCGTGGCGGTCGCAGCCCGAGTAGACGATGAGCGGTGCACCGGCTGTGGCCACCACGGCGACGGCTTCATGGCGAAAGCGCCCCAGCCAGCTGTGCTTGACCGCCGGTTGCTGGGGCCGGCGCGGGTCGAACTCGACCATCCAGCCGTAGTGGTTGCCCGGCAAGCCAAAGGGATTGCCCAGGCCGTCGAGCCGGTTGCCATCCCAGCGAAAGGGGCGCTGGCCCGGTGCCGTGGCCGAGCCATCGGCAAACACCGCTTCGCTGACCTGGCTCTGAACGTTTTCCTCGGCGCTCAGCACGGTGCCCCAGGGGGTGGTGCCGCCGGCGCAGTTGGCGAAGGTGCCGCGGATGGCGGTGCCCTGGCCGTCGCGATAGCCCAAAGGAGCCGGATGGCGAAACACGGCCGCCGCCGGGCCGCTGCAGCCGATCGGCGTCAGCCCATCGATGCGCCGTTCAAAGCGGCTGCCCCGCACCCGCCGCCAGCCGCCGCCGGGGCTGGCCTCGAGTTCGAGCACGCCGATGCCCAGATCGGCCATGGCCGCCCGGGCCACCTGGCGCACCAGCGCCAGCAGGGGATCAGCGGCGGGCAGCACACTGGCGTCGATGCTGCCGCCGCGCGCGGCCAGGGCTTGCTGCACGGGAGCCAGCGGCAGCGGCGTGCCTACGGCTTCGCCGAAGCCGGCTGCCCAGGTCAGGGGGCTGATGTACTCGAAGTTGACGCTGAGCAGGGCACGGTTGTCGTCCAGCTCTGTCAGCGCCAGGTAGTCATTGTTGAAGCCAAAGCGACCGTCTGCCAGTAGGTCTCCCCAGACCGCCAGCAGGGTTGCCTCAAACCCCTGGGGCACCAGCAACCGATCTTCGACCGTCTGCTGGCGGTAGATCTGGCGCTGCTGGGCCGCGCTCAGACCGTCGCCCGGCAGGGGCAACGGCGGCCGTAGGGGCTTGAAGCCCACCCCTTGGGGACCGGCTGCTATGGCGGGTAGATCCTGACGCGGGGCCAGCCCAACCGCTGCCGCCGTGCTGCCGATCCCCAGCAGCTGCAGCAGGCGGCGACGGCTCAGGCACAGGCTTAGGGGTGGGGTGGCAGTCATGGCTTGCAGGTGGGGTGCTGCACCGGGCTCAGGCGCACCAGATGGCTGGCCTGCAGCGGGTTGAAGTTGTCGTCGCTGGCCAGCAGCAGGGTCGGCTGGCCACTGGCCAGGGGTGGGCCGGCCAGCAGCACCTCCCAGTTGTCGCGCGGTAGCCCCAGTCGGTTCAGGTCCCACTGTTGGCGTGGCGCCAGCGGCACGGCCGCCGGGTCAGGGCCCGGCATTGGGTACAGCACCAGCCGCGCCTGCCATTGGTCGGGGGCCTCAAACCGGCGCCACAGGCCCAGCAGGCCGCGGCCCGTGGCCAGTAGGTCGGTCAGCCCCCAGCCGCCTGGCGGCACGGCCAGGGGCTGCAGCGGGGTGGCCTGGGGCGTCGCTGCGCGCCCCAGCTGCCAGCGCAGCAGCCGCACTCGGTCGGGCGGGTCCTGCTGCAGCGGGCGCTCGGCCGCCATCAGCAGGGTGCCGGTTCCAGGCAGTCGGGTCAGCGATTCGGGTCCGCCGTTGCTTTGCAGACCCTTGCCCTGTGCAAGCTGCCAGTCGGCGGGCAGGGCCAGGCGCTGCTGCAGCTGCCCGGTGCTTAGGTCGTAGCGCAGCAGCTCGGCCGGCCGTGGTGGCTCCAGCCGACCCTCGCTGCTGGCCCACAGGGTGTTTCCGTCGAGCACCAGCCCCTCGCCATCCATGGGTTGGGGCTGGGCCAGGGGCAACGGCGGTAGGGGCTTCAGTCCCGCCAGCCCGCCGTGGCGCAGACCCTGCCAGCGGCTGACGCTGCCGCGGGGGGCATCGCTCAGCAACCACAGCGCATCGCTGGCGGCGTCATAGGCCCCCGCCGAATACCCACCCCCGGCAGCCCGCGGCAGCACGGTCTGCTCGACCAGCTGCCAGCCGGCGCTGAGGGGGCAGGGCAGGGTGATCGGGCCAGGCAGGTCCATGGCGGCTGGTCAGATCGATTCCATGTCAACGCCGGTGGTTTCGATCCGGTAGATCCAGGTGATCGCCGCGCCCACCAGGGAGGTGATTGCCAGCACGGGCAGCAGGCGTGCGGTGCCCCAGTCGGCCAGCAGCGTCGGAAAGAAAAAGGCCGTCAGCACGGCCCCCACCTTGCCGGTGGCGGCGGCCAGTCCGGCGCCCAGGCCACGCACCCGCGTCGGAAACACTTCGCCGGCCAGCAGGTAGGTCTGGGCGTTGGGGCCCAGGTTGGTCATGAACTGGAACAGCACGAAGCCGATCACGATCACCACCAGATTGCTGTGGCCATTGAGATTGCCAAGCGCGGCAATGATCAGCCCGACGGCACAGCCGACAAAACCAAGAATCTGCAGGGGAATGCGGCCCCAGCGGTCGGCCAGGGCGATCGCAAAGGCGATCCCCACCAGAAATCCAAGATCCACCAGCGCCGTGCCGCGGGCCCCCAGCAGGTCGTTGTGAATGATCGCAGCGACCGTGTGTTCTTTGGCCTCGGCGCCAAAGGCGGCAGCAATGATCACCGGCGTGAAGATGCCGATGCCGTACGTCGAGAGGTCCTGCAGGAACCAGGGCACCGAGGCCAGGATTGTGGCCCGCTGCAGCTTGCCCTGAAACAGCTGGCTCCAATCGCTGCTGCGTTCGATGTGGCCCTCTTCGGCGATTTCCAGATCGAGCAGTTCGACGTCCTTGCGGCCCAGCAGTTTGCGCAGTTGTTTCTCGGCTTTCTTGACATCCCCTTTGATGACCAGCCAATGGCTGCTCTCGGGCAGAAACAGCCGCCCCCAGACCACCAGCAGCACCGGCACGACAGGGATCAGATAAAAAATGCGCCAGGTGCCCAGTTCGGGCTTGCTGCCCAGCACCACCGCGGCGATGGCCGTCCCCAGCACCGCCCCCAGGGCCTGAAAGCTGAAGGCCCCCAGCACCAGGCGGCCGCGCACCGCCGCTGGAATGCTCTCGGAGATCACCAGGTGGGCGGTGGGGTAGTCGGCCCCCAGGGCCAGGCCGATCACAAACAGGGCAGCGACCAGGGTGTGGGTACTGGGGCTGAAGGCTGCCGCGACCAGCGCCATCGCCAGCAGCACCATCTCGCCGATGAACACCGGTTTGCGGCCGAAGCGATCGGCCAGGCCCCCCAGGGCCAGGGCGCCGATCAGGATGCCCGCCAGGGTGGCGGCGGTGACCAGACCTTTGTCGGTGCTGGTCATTGCAAATTCTTCGGCGATCAGGGGAAGGGCGATGCCGCCCATAAACACGATCAGCCCTTCAAAGAATTTGCCGGCTGTCGCCAGCGACCACACCAACCACTGCATGCCCGACAGGGGAGGCCCGGCCAGTCGGGTCCCACCGTCCCAGCTGGGTACCTCCTCGATGTAAGCCTGAACGCTGCGTTTGGCCATCGTTGCTCAGGC
>CAZJIF010000030.1:0-19136 GCA_964546045.1 uncultured Klebsiella sp.
CGGAATCCCGAAAGGACGGTGAACCGTCGTAAAGCACTGTAAAGGAAGTTTGCGCTCCCCGGCGGCAACCCCACCCCTTGAACCCCAAAGAGGTTCTGATCGGACCCATCAGCTGCGCTGATAACCGAACCGTCGCCCTGCTGCTAGGACGATGACGTTCACCGCAGGACCATGCAGCAGCGCCCCTGGGAGACGGAGGATCACCGCGCCCTGGCGGGCCGCCTGAGGATGTCCCGGCTGCCCCTTGTCCTTGTTTGGGCTCTGCCTCTGGCACTGGCTTCAGCCGGCTGCCAACCGCGCCAGAACGCCAGCCTCAATCAACTGCTGCAACGGCAGGAACAGCTGGAGTTGCAGCTGCAGCAACTGGAACAACGACTGAACCGCCTGCCTGCCGCCCCTGCCGCTGGTGCCAATGACCGCGCCCCGGCTGGCGTGGTGAAGTCCCTGACGTTCCGCAGTGGCACCAAGGACGATCGTCTGCGGATCTACTGGGCCGATGGCAGTGTCAGTGATCTGCCCTGCACCAAGGAACAGAACACCTTGGCCTGCGGCTGAGATACCACAGGCCGTAAACAGCGATTGACAGGAGAGTGCGCCGGCGTTGGGCTGGAGCTGATCACCGCGCGCCCTCCTCGCTGCCATGCCATCGCTTCGCCTGACCAGGGTTCTGACCGTCGCCGCCATGGCCACCACCTCGGTGTTGCCGTTGACCCTGTTGGGATCGGCACCCACCCGGGCCCAGCCGGCTGTTCCGGCCAGCGCTGTTCGAGCGATCAACCTGGCCAGAACCACCGCGATCGCCCAGAACGGTGGCCTGAGCCGTTACCGGCCGGCGCAATGCATGTTTCAGACCGCCAATCCGAACAACCCCTGCGTGATCAACACGCCTGACAGCAACAACAACGACAACGCGCGGGACAACCGCAACACCAACAACAGCAATACTTACGTGTTCCGCTTTCAGGGCGGAGCCCCCGGCTGGCAGCAGCAGAACCAGAGACCCACGGTGGAAACCGAAATCACCGTTTCGGCCGATGGACGCTCTGTCCAGCAGATCGACTACAACGGCGCACCGCGCTGAAGGCGACCGCTGAGGCTGGCCAGGTCGTGCGACCAATGTTCCTCGACCGGCCAGCGCTCCTTCACGGTGAGGCTGAAGGCAATGCCCTTCTCGCGGTAGGCCGCCTCATTGATGAACACGGGCCAATAGGTCGCGTGGGCAGGCAGATGGGGTGGCAGAGCTGCCCCCAGCGGCAGAACCGTGCCGGTGATGTCGATGAACACCGGATCACTGGCCCGCAACGGCTGCCAATCGGCGCCCTCCAGGCGGGGATGGAGCAGCACGGCCGGTGAGCCATCGTCGCGCCGCGGGAGATCCAGGCTGCCCAGATGGCGATGGACGACCAGATCCGGCGGGAGACTGAGCCGACCGGCCGCCGCCTGGGCCAGCACCGCCAGGGCTGCTTCCAGGCCCCGTTGGGTCTGCTGGCAGATCGTCGCGCGCAGCACTCCCTGGGGCACCGGCCCCACCTCGATCACCAGGCCGCTGGGCCAGCGTTCAACCAAAAAGCCCGACTGGGCAGCGTCGGCTTCATGCAGGTAGACCGGAAGGCCCAACCGCTGCTGCATCCCCGCCGCCAAGGCCAGATCGCAGGGCCGGCGGCCATAGACCACCAGGCTGTTGCCCATGGCCGCCGTGGTGCTGTGCAGATCGAACGCCAGCAATGCTGGAGCCGACCCTTCGGGACCATGGCGGTCCAGCAGCTCGCGTGCACGCCGCACCTCAAGGCTCTGCTGCCGGGGATCGGCCAGCAACTGGGGATCAAAGCTGCGGTTGAGATCGCGGTCGATGTAACGCCGGCCAGCAGCCAGGGCCGCAGGATTGCCGACCACCAGCTGCAGGGCAAAACCTTGATGCGCCAGGGTGGCCGGATCAGCGCGCCACTGCTCCAGCAGCCAGGGGGCATGGCATTCGTTGCCGTGGGTGCCGCCCACCACCAGGATTGAGCCACCCGGCGGGGCTTCGCTTGGCATTGCTGGGTGATCCCTGCTCAGTCCACCCCAGCCTGACGCAAGCCATGGCCCCCGCACCAGCTCTGGTTCGCAGCGCCCGCTGCCTCTGGCACTGGCAGTGGCTGCAGCTGATGAACGGCCTGGGCCCAGCCGATGCCGGCGGCCATTACCAGCGGCCGGCGGGAGCCTTTGCGACGCTGCCGCCGGTGCCCGGGGACGCGGCCACGCCAGGAGGCCATGTCTTGATCGTGGGTCGCAGCTGCCCCTGGGCACACAGGGCCTGGCTGGTGTGGTGCCTCCGGCAACTGGACGCCTCGGTCGAGCTGGTGGTGGTCGAACCCGATCCCCAGGCGGGCCGCTGGCGGTTTGCCACCCCCTTCGAGGGCTGCGAGACCCTCGTCGAGCTGTATCAACGCAGCGGTGCAGAAGCGTCTGTGCGGGCAACGGTGCCAGCCCTGTACGCGCGCAGCCAGAACCGCATCCTGGTCAGCGAAAGCGCACGCCTGATCGAGCTGCTCAACCGCTGGCCCCAGAGCGCAGGGGCCGTACCCCTCGACCTGGAGCCCCCGGCCCAGGCCGCTGCGACGGCCCAGTGGCGTGAGCAGTTGCAACACCGCGTCAACGATGGGGTGTACCGCTGCGGTTTCGCCCGCAGCCAGGCGGCCTATGACCAGGCCGAAACCGAACTGTTCGAGACCCTGCAACAGGCGGACAGCATCCTGGCGAACAGGCCCAACGGCTGGCTCAGCGGCGACCAGCTGAGCCTGGCCGATGTGGTGCTGTTTCCGACGCTGATCCGGCTGGAACAGGTGTATGGGCCGCTGTTCGGCTGCAGCCGGGTGCCGCTGTGGCAACTGCCGGCCCTGTGGCAATGGCGGGCCCGCTTTCATGGCCTGCCTGGTGTGCAGGACACCTGCTGGCCCGAGGCCTGGCGCCGCGACTACTTTGGTGCCCTGTTTCCGCTGAACCCGGGCGGCCTGGTCCCGGCGGGACCACCCCTGGCCACACTGGTGCAGGAATTACCAGCGCGCCCATGAGTGATCCGCTGTTCGAAGGGGTGTACGGGACTTACAGCATTGATGCCAGGGATCGGCGTGAGGTGCTGGGCTACCGACTGGCCCTGCTGCTGGTGGCCGTGGCCCAGGTGGCATTGCTGTTGCAGTGGCACCTGCTGGGACCAGGCCTGCTGTGGCCCTGGCTGGTCCTGATGGCGGTGGGCCTGGGACTGGCGCTGCGCTGGATTCACATCTATTTGCGGCCGCTGCACCGCACCCTGCAGCTGTTCTGGCTGCTGGGCTGCCTGGGCGGCCTGGCCCTGGCCCTGCGGGTCGGCCCCGCCGCGATGGCCCTGGCCCTGACCCAGCATCGGTTGTGGCTGCTGGCCATCGGTCCCCTGTTCGCGGCCCTGGCCGGGATCGGTTTCAAGGAATTCTTCTGCTTTCAGCGGCCCGAGGCCATCGGCGTGACCCTGCTGCTGCCGCTGGCATTGCTGGGCTATCTGGTCGGAGGGCTCGATGGGGGGGCCACCACGGCCCTGCTGGCCCTTGAGAGCGGTCTGCTGCTGGTCCTGTGCCTGCGCAAATTTCCGATGCCGGCAGCGGCCGATGTGGGCGATAAAAGCGTCTTCGCCCATCTCGAGGCCCTGCGCCAGGGTCAGGTGAGCCCAACAGGAGGCGAGGCGGTTTGAGCCTGATCAGCCTGATCGAAGCGAGTAAGGATTTCGGCCTGCGTCCCCTGTTTGCAGGGCTGACCCTGCATATCGGTGAACGGGAGCGGCTTGGTCTGATCGGACCCAACGGTGCCGGCAAATCGACCCTGTTGCGGGTGCTGGCGGGCCAGGAGCCCCTGGGCAGCGGCGAACGCCGCTGTGCCTCCCGCACCCGCGTGGTCTATGTGGATCAGGAGCCCGAACTCGATCCCCAGCGGACCGTGCTGGAGCAGGTGTTCAGTGCCAGCGGCCAGAAAATGGAGCTGCTGCGGCGCTACACCCTCGTCAGCGAGGCCCTGGCCATGGCCCATGCCGAAGGGGGTGACGACACCGCGCTGCTGAGCGAACTCGGCAACCTCAACGCACGCATGGACCAGAGCCAGGCCTGGGCGTTGGAGCAACAGATCCGCGAGGTGCTGCAACGCCTGGGCATCAGTGAAACCCAGCGCCGGGTGGGGGAGCTATCGGGGGGCTACCGCAAGCGCCTCGCCCTGGCCGCAGCCCTGGTGGCTGACCCCGAGGTGCTGCTGCTGGATGAACCGACCAACCACCTTGATGCCGATTGCATCCAGTGGCTGCAGGGCTACCTGCAACGGTTTAGCGGCGCCCTGGTGCTGGTCACCCACGACCGCTATGTGCTGGATCAGGTGACCACCCGCATCGTCGAGGTGGACCGGGGCGAAGCCCGCAGCTACAGCGGCAATTACGCCTATTACCTGGCACGCAAGGCCGAGGAGGAGGCCTCGCTCGCTGCCACCGAAGCCAAATTCAAGGGGGTGCTGCGCCGCGAGCTGGAGTGGCTCAAGCGGGGCCCCAAAGCCCGCAGCACCAAACAAAAGGCGCGGATCCAGCGCATCGAGGCCATGCAGGAGGCACCCAGGCGCCAGGCCCGGGGCCAGCTGAGCCTGGCCAGCAACCAACGCCGCCTCGGCAAGCGGGCGATCGAGGCCGAAGAGCTGACGGTATGGGCCAGCGACGAGGCCCGCACGACCGGCATGCCGGCTCTGTTTCGGGACTTCAGCTACGACTTCAGCCCAGAAGACCGGGTGGGGATCATCGGGGCCAACGGCTCGGGGAAATCGACCCTGCTCGATCTAATCGCCGGACGGCGCCAACCCCATGGGGGCCGGGTTGAACTGGGGAGCACCGTGAAGCTGGCCTATTTCGATCAGCACAGCCACCAGGTGCTGGAGACCCAGGACGCTGCCGGACGGGAACGCAAGCTGATCGATGTGGTCAAGGAGGCCGCCAGCAGCGTTGAGCTGGACGGTTCAACCCTCAGCGCATCCCAGCTGCTGGAGCGGTTCCTGTTCCCACCGGCCCAGCAGCATCAACCGATCAGCAAACTGTCTGGCGGCGAGCGGCGCCGACTGCACCTGTGCCGGCTGCTGATCGAGGCGCCCAACGTGCTGCTGCTGGACGAACCCACCAACGATCTCGACGTGCAGACCCTGACGGTGCTGGAGGATTTTCTCGAGGACTTCAGGGGGTGTGTGGTGGTGGTCTCCCACGACCGCTACTTCCTCGATCGCACCGTTGACCGCCTGTTCAACGTTGAGCGCGGCCAGCTGCAACGGTTCGAGGGCAACTACAGCGCCTACCTCGAGCATGTGGCGACCAGCACTGCCAGCAGCGGGGGCAGCCGCGCCCTCAGCACCAGCGCTGGCGACGACCCCGGGCTGCCTGCCCGGAGCCGGCCCCAGCCCCCGCGCCGACGCAGCTTCAAGGAATCGCGCGAGCTGGAGGCCTTGGAGTCCGACCTGCCCCAATGGGAGGCCCGCCGCACTGAACTGGAGCAGATCCTCGGGGCCGGCAGCAGCGATTACAGCGCTCTGGAAAGCCTGAGCCAGGAGCTGGCCGGCCTCAGCGAGCGCATCGAGCAAGGCGAGGAACGCTGGCTAGAGCTCAGCGAACTGCCGACCTGAGCGGCGGCGGCGGCGGGGGTGGGCCAAGTCGGGCGTTCCCCCGGGGCCAACCACCTCGGTGCGGGGCGGCAGACCACAGACCGGACCAAGGGGCTCAGGCAATTTCCATGGCTGCATCCTTGGCCTGGCCCCCTGGGCCTCGGCCTGCTTCATCGCCGTCGGCTTGTAGTCGTCATCGCTGCGGTGGGCAGCCATCTGCTCGCCCATGCGACGCAGGTAGAGGTCCTGATACCAGCTGATCTGACGGTGTTCGTACGCCTCACAGGCAGCCAGCAGCGAAGCGAAGCGCTGGCTGACCAGACCACTGGGGGCGCATTGTTTCCAATCCAACACATCGTCAAAACTGAGGCCGCGGCGCCACTGCCTCTGCTCCGACAGATAGCAGTGATCCTCTGGACCATTGATCCAGAACAGACGACCGGTGTCGTCAATGAAATGGCGACCTCGACGCTGCGTGATCTTCGGCATGGCCCGACCTCGGACAACCCTGTCTCTCCGGCTTAGCCACAACTGGGCAGATCAGCAGCAACACACAGGGGTGCGCGCCCGGGCATCGGCGCCCGTAAGGTAGGCGCGCCGAAACGGAGGCTTCCAAGCCGTCAAGCCATGAAATCCATCGACGAGCACATCCAGAAGGATCAGAGCGAGATCGAAGCGGCCCGCGCCGCCGGTGACATGGGCAAGGTCCGCCACCTGGAAGCCGAACTCCAGGGCCTGAAGGAATACAAGGACCATCACCCCGGCGACAACCACGACCCGACGCCCCTCGAGGTGTTCTGCGACCTCAACCCCGACGCACCCGAGTGCCTGGTTTACGACGACTGAATCCCCAGCTCCCGCCAGACCGCAGCCAGCAGGGACTCCAGTCCCTGGGCTGCCGCGGCTGAGATCCGCAGCACCGGCCGTCCTGAAGCCTGCTGAAGCTGCTGAGCCAGCAACTCCAGCCCAGCAGGCTCGATCAGCTCGATCTTGTTCAGCACCACCAACCTTGGGCGCTGATCGAGTTCGTGGCCATAGGCCTGCAACTCGCCCTCAACCACCCCATAGTCCTCAAGCACCTGAGGGCTGCCCGCATCCAGCAGATGGATCAGCAGCCTGGTCCGCTCGATGTGACGCAGAAAGTCATGGCCCAGTCCGGCGCCCTGGGAGGCGCCGGCGATCAATCCGGGAATGTCGGCGAACACAGTGCCATCGCCACTGGGCCTGCGCACCACCCCCAGGTTGGGCACCAGGGTTGTGAACGGATAGTCGGCGATCTTGGGGCGTGCCGCCGAGAGCACGGCGATCAACGTGCTCTTGCCGGCGTTGGGCAGTCCGATGATGCCCACCTCGGCCAGCAGCTTGAGCTCAAGCTGCAGCAACCAATCTTCGCCATCGCGGCCCTCGGTGTATTTCTCGGGAGCCCGGTTGCGGTTGCTCAGGTAATGGGCGTTGCCAAGCCCGCCGCGGCCGCCGAATGCCACCGGCAGCTCCTGACCCGGTTCGGTCAGATCGCCCAGCAGGATGCCAGTGCGTGCATCGCGCACCTCGGTGCCGCAGGGCACCCGGATCAGCAGGGTCGTGCCGCTGGCGCCCGTGGCCTTGTTGGGCCCGCCGCGGCGGCCGTCCATCGCCACGAACTGCCGCTGATATTTGAAATCGAGCAGGGTCTGCAGGTTGCTGTCAGCCCGCAACACCACGTCGCCACCACGCCCTCCATCCCCGCCCGAGGGACCACCAGCGGGGACGTACTTTTCGCGGCGGAAGGCGGCGATGCCGTCGCCGCCGCGACCGGCCCTGACGGCGATGCGCGCCTGATCGATGAACTGCATGATGATCAAACCTAGGATCACGGCTTCCGCTGAGCCGATGGGGCGCCGCCTTGGCTGACGTTCGCTTCCAGCAGGTCAGCAAGACCTACCCGCCGCGGCCCTCGGCTGGCCGGCAGCAGAGCGGTGTCTCGGTCCTGCAGAACCTGGATCTCAGCATCGACGACGGCGAGTTTCTGGTGCTGGTCGGCCCCTCGGGCTGCGGCAAGAGCACCCTGCTGCGCCTGCTGGCGGGACTCGAGCAGCCCACCGCCGGTGAGATTTATGTCGGCGGCCGGCCGGTGAGCCGGCTGCGGCCTGCCGCCCGCGATGTGGCCATGGTGTTCCAGAGCTATGCGCTCTACCCCCATCTGAGCGTGGCCGACAACATCGGCTTTGGCCTGCGCCGCAGCACCCCCCGCGGCCCCCTGGCCCAGCTGCAGGACAACCTGCACCGGCTGACCAGGCCCCTGCCGGCGCCCCTGCGCCTGCGGTCGCCCCGCGAACAGCACATCGAAGCGCGCATCGCCGAAGTGGCTGCCAGTCTCGAACTGGAGGCCTTGCTGTCCCGTCGCCCGAAAGAGCTGTCGGGCGGCCAGAAACAGCGGGTCGCCCTGGGACGGGCCATCGCGCGGCAACCCGCGGTCTTCCTGATGGACGAACCGCTGAGCAACCTGGACGCCAAGCTGCGGACCGGCACCCGCGCCCAGATCGTGGCCCTGCAGCGGCGCCTGGGCACCACCACGCTGTACGTGACCCACGACCAGGTTGAGGCGATGACGATGGGGCATCGCATCGCCGTGCTCAACGCTGGCCGGCTGCAGCAACTGGGTACCCCGATGGAGCTTTACCAGTGGCCGGCCAACCTGTTCGTGGCGCAATTCATCGGCAGCCCACCGATGAACCTGCTGCCAGTGACCCTGCTGAGCCAGGGGCAGATTCAACTGGGCGGGCACCGGTTCGTTCCCGAAGGAGCCAGTGCCGAGGCCCTGAACCAGTGGCGCGGCCCCGCCGAACTGATGGCCGGCCTGCGGCCCGAACATCTGCGCCTGGCACCGGCGACCAACCGCAACCTGGCCGCCGAGATCTGCCACGTTGAAGCCCTGGGCAATGAACAACTGCTGACCTGCCGCCTGCAGGAGGGCAGCCACCTGGTCCAGGTGCGCAGTGACCCCCAGCGCAGCCGGCAACCGGGCGAGACGGTCCATCTGGAGGTGGAGCCCCAGGGCTGGCGCTTCTTTGATGGCCAGGGCGACGCCCTGCCCAGGCCCCGTCAGGCGACCGGCACTGCCGCAGCAGGAGGGCCAAGCCTGCCGCCCCTGTGAGCTCAGCGCAGATAGATGACGCTGCAGCCCGGGCCACCATCACCCTGGTCGGCATCGGCGACCCGCTCGACGTAGGGCACGGTCGTAAGCCACTGGCGCAGACCACGTTTGAGCTTGCCAGTGCCGATGCCGTGGATCACCCACACCGGCCCGTTGGCGCTGCGCAGGTGCTCCTCGACGGCGGCTTCGGCCTCGTGCACCCGCAGTCCACGCACGTCGACGGTGTTGCGCTCGCTGCGCACCGCCGGCCCCCGGCCGCGGGTGGCAGTGACACCGGACACCTGGACCCGCGGCGGCGGCGGCGTGGGCTTTTCGCCCTGCAGGCCCTCGATGCCGGCTAGCTCGAGCGTCAGCCGCATCGGACCGCAGCGCACCGTCAGCTCGCGCCCATCGGCGGCGATTGCCAGCACCTCGGCAGCCTTGCCGAGCGAAAGCACCCGCACGCGATCACCGACCGCGGGCATCCACCCCTGGTGCTCACGCCGCTCGGGAGCCGGACGGTGCTGCTGTTCCAACTGGCGGAGCCGCTGGCCAGCCTGGCGGGCGGATTCGCCCAGTTCGGAAGTGTTGCGGACCACCCGGCCATCGCCCTGACGCAGGCGACGGATGATGCGCCGCACCTCTTTCTGACCCTGCCGGATCGAGCGCTCGAGCTGCTGCCGCCGTTGTTCCTGCAGCTCGACGCTCTGCTGCTGCTGCTGCTCCCAACGCAGCAGCAGTTCGTCGTGTAACAGCTCGGTACGGGCCAGCAGGGCCGCTGCCTCCTCGGCGGCCTCCTGCTGGCGCTGGCGCTCGTCTTCAAGGCCGGCGATCACCTGGTTGACATCGCCGGCCGCCAGCGGTGCCAGCTGGGCTTCAGCCTGCTGCAGCACCGGCTCGAGCAGACCGAGCCGGCGGGCGATCGCCAGGGCGTTGCTGCGCCCGGGGATCCCCCACTGCAGCCGGTAGGTGGGGGCCAGGGTCTCAGCATCGAACCCCACCGACGCGTTTTCGAAGCGCGGGTCGCCGTACTTGAGCGCCTTGAGCTCGCCGAAGTGGGTGGTGGCGACCGTCAGCCGGGCGCAACCAGCCAGATGCTTGAGCAGGGCTGCGGCGAGGGCCGAACCCTCCTGCGGATCGGTGCCTGCACCGACCTCATCGAGCAGCACCAGCGAGGCACCCTGCTGGGGAGCCGCCAGCGCCTCGAGGATGCGGGCGATGCGCCGGATGTGCCCGCTGAAGGTCGAGAGGTTCTGCTGCAGGGACTGTTCGTCGCCGATGTCGGCCAGTACCAGGCCACACCACGGCAGGCGGGGTGAGCCACTGCAGGGCAGATACAGGCCAGCGCGGGCCATCAGGGCTGCCAGCCCGAGGCTTTTGAGGGTGACGGTCTTGCCGCCGGTGTTGGGGCCCGTGATCGCCACCACCCGCAGCTCTGTGCTGACGTTGAGGCTCACGGGCACCACCGGCTGACCGCCCTGCCGTCGCTGCTGCCAGAGCAGCAGCGGATGACGCAGCTCGCGCAGGTCAAAGGCCGCCTGGGGATCGGCCACAAGCTCGGGCCGAACCGCCCCGAGCCAGGCGCCGTAGCGGGCACGGGCCAGGGCCGCATCCAGCTGCACGAGCACCTGCTGCAGCTGGGTCAAGGGCTCGGCCTGTTCACCGACCAGAGCACTGAGCTCCTGCAGGATGGCCAGCTCGAGCTCGCGCTCCTGCCCCTCGAGCTCACGGATCCGGTTGCCCATGCCCACCACTGCCTGGGGCTCGATGAACACGGTGCTGCCGGAGGCCGAACTGTCGTGCACCAGGCCGGGCAGCTGGGCGGCAGCGCCGGCCTTGACCGCAAGCACGGGACGCTCGCTGCGCGTGGCGATGACGGTGTCCTGCAGCAGCGCGGCATAGCGGCGCAGCAGCTCCTGAAGGCGCTCACGGCGCTCGGCTCGCACCCCCTGCAGCTGGCGCCGCAAGCCGGCCAGCGGTGGGCTGGCCCGATCCGCCACCCGTCCGCCCTCTTCCAGGCAGAAGCGCAGGCGCTGCTCCAGCTCAGGCAGGGTGCGCAGCTGGGCCACCAGGGCACTGGTGCGGGGCCTGAGCTCGGCATCGTCGATCTGTCGGCGCAGCCGCCTGGCAGCCGCCAGGGTCTGGGCCAGCTCTAACAGGGACTCGCCGCTGGCGATCCCCCCTTTGGCACAGCGCTGCAGCACCGGGCCGATGTCGACCACACCGTCAAAACTGAGCCCACCCTCGAGCACCCCGTCGAGGCCCAGCAACTCGCCGGTTTCGGCCAGCCAGGCCTGACTGTCCGGCAACGCCGCCGCCAGCGGCAACGCCAGCGTGCGGCTGCGACCGGCAGCCGTGCTGGCAAATGCAGCCACCTGCTCAGCCAGCCGCGGCCACTCGAGCAGCTCCAGAGTCTCGTGTTCTGGATTCACCCGGCCGCGGTCAGGGAAGGGGCGATGGCCTGTTGGCCGGGCACATTCGAGGGGATCCCAGCCTCCGGCTCGTACAAAATCTCCAGCCAGTTGCCCTCGGGATCCTGCAGGTAAAAGGAGGCGGTGCCGTCACGGTGGTCATGCACCGGGCCGCAGGCGTGGCCAGCCTCCTGAAGCCTGGAGTGCACCCGATCGACATCGGCGCGGTCACTGAAATGGAAGGCGAAATGGGGGCCAGCGGCGCGGTACTCGGGACTGAGCAGGGCAATGCCATCACCGGTCAGCGGCGACTGCAGGTACGCCCAGTCGGCCGCATCCCAGGTCAGACGCAGCCCCAGGGCTGTGTAGAACCCTTTGGCTCGCTCCATGTCCTGGACCCGCAGCGCGACATGGCCAAGTCGGTGACTGGCGGGCATGGGCTCATTCGACGATTGTTCCATTGTCAAGTGCAGCGGTGCAGAGCCCAATCATGTCGAGAATCATGGGGCCCGAGAGACAGCGATTGATGGCACCGCAGGGGCTGATGAACTGGCTGAAGCGGCAATCCGGCGATGACGAGGGCCGGGTGCTGCTCAGCCTGATCGGCCTGGGCGGTCTAACGGCCCTGTGGGTGCTGGTGTGGCCGGTACCAACCGAAGTGATCGGCCGCGGCGTGGTGATTGTTCCCGGTGGCGCCACATTGCTCGACAGCCGGGCTGAGGGTCAGATCCGGGAACTGCACGTCAAGGTGGGAGACCGGGTGCGCAAGGGCCAGCTGTTGATGGTGCTGGATCAACCCGCCCTTGAACAACAGCTGGAGCGGCAGGAGCGGGACCTGCGCGAACTCATCGCCATTAACAGCGACCTCGATCGTCGCGACGCCATCCGCCTGCGGGCGGCCCTGGATGTGCGCACAACGGCCCTGGCCAAATTGACACGCGAGCGGCAGCGGCTGCGTCGCCTGCAGCAGACCTATGCCCAGAAGGTGGCTGACTTCAACCACCTGGCCCGAACCCAGGTGGTAGCCCCGTTGGCCCAGGAGGTGGTGGCCACATCCGACCGCAACACCCAGTTGCTGGTTGAGCTCGACGAGCTCAACATCCGGGAGAAGGATGTGATCAGCGCCTACACCAAGGTCAAGCTCGACATCGACAGCGAACGGCAACAACGCCGCTTCCGCATCGACAATGCCCGCCGCGACGTGCGGGTGACTGCAGCCAAGCTCCGCTATGAGGGCCTGCTCACCGCCAAGCGCGACGGCAGCATCCTTGACCTTCAGGTGATCCAGGGACAGACCGTCAAGCCGGGCCAGCGGCTGGGGACCCTGGGCGCCGCGGCCGTCAGCGACACCAGCAGGGCCGCCGTGCTCCAGGCCGTCGCCTACTTCGAACCGGCTGATGCCCGGCGCCTGCAGCGCGGCCAGAGCATTGAAGTGGTGCCCGACTGGCAGCAACGCGGCCGCTTCGGGGGCATTCAGGGACGGGTCGACCAGGTGAGCCGGCTGCCCGCCACCCCCGAGGACATCAACACCACCATGGGCAACCCACCGCTGGCCGAGGCCCTGGTGGCCAAAGGCCCCGTGATCCGCACCGCCATCGCGCTGCAGCCCAATGCCCGCAGCGACGACGGCTACCGCTGGACCCTGTCCAACGGCAGCAGTGTGTTCCCAATCCAGGAGGGCCTCACCCTGCGGGCCCACGCCTATGTCGAATGGCGCACCCCGCTGAGCTACGTGCTGCCGGTGCTGCGGGACCTCACCGGCACCTATCGCACACCACGGCTGGATCTGCAGCAGGATCAACCCAGTCGCAGGCAGCAGGGGAGCCTTCCATGAAACGCGAATGGCCCTTTCTGGTGCTCGAGGTGCTGCTGTTGGTGGTCCTGCTGCAGAGCAATGCCCCCGAGGTGTGGTTCTGGTTCATCGCCCTGCTGGTGCTGCTCACCTGGCGCAGCCTGGCCCTGCGCCAGCGGCTGGAGCTGCGGGCTAAGGCTGAACCGCCGGCTGCGACACCGACGAACGAAGTGTGAGCGGCAGGCTGGGCTCCGGTTCGGGCTGATCCGGCACCGGCTGCAACTGGCGCAGCATGCGGGCATAACTGAGGTTGGCCAGGGTGGTGGCCTCGGCGATGCCCTCCATCGACCGCGTCAACAGGGTGATGGTGTCACTGACATCGATGTAATCGGCCAGCCCGAGTTGATAACGCGCACGGGCATCGCGAAAGGCCTCCCTGGAGGCCCGGTAGGACGCTTCAGCCGCGGTCAGTTGGGACAGCGAGGCACGGTAGTCATAAAAGGCGGTTTCCAGCTCCTGGCGGATCTGGTTGCGCTGACGGGCCAAGCGTTGCAGCACCGCTTCGGCGGCGGCACGGCTGGCCTGGGCCTCACCCCCCGAGACACCGGCATCGAACAGCCGCCAATGCAGCCGCAGCCCTGCAACCCAGTCGGCGCTCTGGCTGGCGAGCTGGCGAATCTGGCTGGAGGCGCAGCACCCCCTGAGGTCAATCACCGGTTTGGTCAGCAGATCACTGTTGCCCCCACCGGCTGCAAACAGCCGCAGCGTGGGGAGCAGCTGGGCGTTGCGGCGATCCGCCTGACGCAGCAGGGCCTGTCGTTCAGCCGCCAGCTGCTCCAGGGCCGGATTGCGGCGCAGACCAGCCACCAGGGTGGCGTCGAGTGGCAAGGGCCAGGGGGGCTGCAAGGACACATCGGTGTGGGCCATCAGCACCGTGCCAAACGCGACATTGAGCAGGTTGGTCAGGCCTTGGCGCCGGCTCTGGCGCTGGGCATCGGCCTGCTCGAGCCGAAAGCGGCTCTGTTGCAAGGCGGCCTCGGCCCGCAGCAGATCCAGCCGGGGCACCAGCCCCGAGCGCTGCAGGGCGCCCACCTGATCGCGCACCAGGGTGTCGTTGCGCAGCACCGACGCACGGATGCGCTGCAGCTGGTCGGCCAGTTGCAGGCTGTAGTAGGCCTCACTGACCTGCAGTTGCAGCTGCCGCAAGGCATCGCCGTACTGCCGCAGGCTGGCGCCAAGGCGCTGGTCCTGCTCGGCCAGAGCAGCTCCGCGCTCAAAGCTGATCAGCTCCCAGTCGAGGGCCAGGCTGCCCCAGCCGTTGCCCAGATTGGACTGGATGCGGTTCCAGCCACCTGGCTCCACCAGGAAGGGAGATCCGGTCGGGTACAGGCCGGCGTTGGCATCGAGCACCTGGTTGGCCTCGCTGCGTTGCCCGAATCCACCTGCCAACTGGAGATCCAGGCGCGGCCAAAAACGCCCCAGCACCGAGCGTTTGAGACCTCGCATCTCAACGATGCGGGCCCGGCGCTCGGCCAGTTCGGGATTGTTGGCCACGGCCACGGCCAGGGCCTGGCCCAGGGTGAGCACGCGCTCCTGCCGCAGCTGGGCGGCGCCAACCGTGGTGGCTTCTGCCGCTGGCGCAGGGGCCTGCAGTGCCGGATCCGCCGGATTGAATGCGGGCAGAGCAGCGGGGATGGTCCGCAGGGAACCATCGAGCTCGGCGAGGTCGCGCTCAAACGCCGCCAGGGTCCGCAGCAATCCCCTGGACGGCGGCATGCCACTGGCAGGCAACCAGCTGGCCACCACAACCGCCGACGTCGCTGCCGTCACCGTCGCTGTCCAGCGCAGCCGGCTCATCGGGGCGGTTGCTGGGGATCGGAACCGCCCCGCCGGCCGGCGCGCTGGGCCAGGTCGTGCAGACCGACGCTGGTGCGGGCCAGGCAGCCGATCGAGAAACAGATGCAACCGCTGCCCAGCAGACCCCACTCGACGCGACCGCCGGACGCATGGATCTTGGTGACCATCAGCATCACCGCCACGGCAGCAGCCCAGGGCAGACCAATGATCAACAGCACGGAGGAACGGTTCATCCCGGCGGGTCTCAGTGGAGCACCAGGTGTTCCAGCTGCTGTTCAGCCGCCGCACGGCGGCGATTGAGCTGGGCCAGCACCCAGGACACCTTGCAGACGCAGCCGATCGAAAAGCAGATCGAAGCGCTTCCCAGCAGGCCCCAGCCATGCCCGTGAAGGCTGAAGTCCTCAGCCATCAGCAGACGCAGCGCCAGGATCACCATCAGCGATGCGGCGATCCAGGGTCCATGGACCCACAACAGCAGAAAGCGGGCCATCGAACAAGCGCCATCGCCGAGCGGCGTCAGCAGGATCGCACCTCAGGGACGCTGCGCCAACAGACGCGGCTCAGCCCTGACGCAGCCACTGGGCCGCATCACAGGCGTGGTACGTCAGGATCAGATCAGCCCCGGCCCGTTTGAAGCTGAGCAGGGTCTCGAGCACCACGGCGCGCTCGTCGATCCAGCCGTTCTGGGCAGCAGCCTTGACCATGGCGTATTCGCCGCTGACGTTGTAAGCAGCGATCGGCAGCTCGGTCTCGTTGCGCAGGCGGTAAATGATGTCGAGGTAGGCCAGTCCGGGCTTAACCATCAGGATGTCGGAACCCTCCTGCTCATCGAGCTGGGCCTCGGTGATGGCCTCGCGGGCGTTGGCCGGATCCATCTGGTAGGTGCTCTTGTCCTTGGGGATCGGTTTGCCGGCGGCGGCGCGAGGGGCCGAATCAAGGGCTTCGCGGAACGGCCCGTAGTAAGCACTGGCGTACTTGGCCGTGTAGCTGATGATGCCGACATGCTCGAAACCCTCTTCATCAAGGGCTTCGCGGATGGCACCGACGCGGCCGTCCATCATGTCGCTGGGGCCAATCAGATCGGCCCCAGCGCGGGCCTGGGCAACCGCCTGCTTGCAGAGGATGGCCACGGTCTCGTCGTTGAGCACCACCCCATCGGCACTGACAATGCCGTCGTGGCCGTCGCAGCTGTAGGGATCGAGGGCCACGTCGGTCATGATCGCCATCCCGGGATGCGCCTCCTTAAGACGGCGGATCGCCCGGGGGATCAACCCGTGCTCGTTGAAGCACTCGGCACCGTCCTCGGTTTTGAGGCCATCGGCCACCTTGGGGAACAGGACCACGCAACGGATGCCCAGGTCCCAGGCCCGGCCCACCTCGTCCACCAGGCTTTCCAGGCTCCAGCGCTGGGCACCGGGCATGGCGCCGATCGGCTCGTTGCCCGCCCCTTCATGCACGAACAAGGGATAGATGAAATCACGCGCCGCCAGGGAGGTTTCGCGCACCATGGCCCGCAGGGCAGGCGTGCGTCGCAGCCGGCGAGGTCGGTAGGTGAGCTCCATGGGGCCGAACAAGCTTGGCGGATCCTACGGAGCATGCCAGCACCGGGAGGCGGCGCCCTCGTCCCCACAGGCAGCGCTCAAAGCCTGGCCGCCGTGAGCCAATCCGCACGGGGATCCTGTGAGCGCACAGCACGCAGTTGCTCCAGGAGCTGCCGCTCCTGGGAGCTCAACTGATCCGGCAACTTCAACACCGGGGTGAGCAGCAGATCGCCGCGCCCTCCCTTGATCGGCCAGCCCTTGCCCTTGAGGCGCAGGCTGCGTCCCAGGCTCATACCCGGGGGGACCTGAACCGCGGCGATCCCGTCGGGTGTGGCCACCTGGACCTCACCGCCGAGGGCGAGTTCATCGATGCTCAGCGGCAACTCGGCACGCAGCTGATCACCGTCGAGCTTCCAGACCGGATGGTCCTGCAGCTGCAGGTTCAGGTACAGATCGCCGCGCCGGCCGGTACCAGGCTGCAGGTTGCCCTTCTCTTTGAGGCGCAGCCGACTGCCGTTCTTGACACCAGCCGGAATGCGTACCTGAACGCGTTCTTCATTGACCGCCAGGGTCCGTTCGCACCCGCGAAAGGCATCGGCAAAGCTCAGGCTGATCGTGGCCTCGGCATCGAGGTTGGCGGCCGCGCCACGGGGAGCCTGGGCACCGGCACCGGGGAAACCGGACCCAAAACCAAACCCGCCGGGACCAGCAGAGAACCCGGCGCCACCACCGCCGCCGCCAAAGCGACCGAGCAAATCGTTGATGAAGTCGTCGAAGTTGCCATAACGACCAAAGTCAACGTCAAACCCTGGTGCACTGCTGCCAGCTCCACCGGCCTGGCTCCAGTACTGCCCGAACTGCTCGTAACGGCGACGCTTCTGGGGATCGGAGAGGACTTCGTAAGCCTCGCTGATCTCCTTGAACCTGGCCTCGGCGTCCTTGTTGTTCGGGTTGACGTCAGGGTGGTACTGACGCGCCAGCTTGCGAAAGGCCCGCTTGATCGCATCAGCATCGGCACTGCGGTCAACCCCCAGCACCTGGAAGTAATCGCGGTAGCCGTTGACGCCCATGGGAGCCAGTGTCTCAGTCCGCAGGTCTGGCCGGAAGCCCCAGCGCAGGGCGGAAGCCCGAACGCTTGCCTTTCCTCACAGGAGCCGGGCGCAACGCCCGAACTGCCCGTAATTTCAGTTGCAGTCTGAGGTCTTCATGCATCGCTCGGCTTCGGCCCGCTCGGGCCTGTTGATCGCCACCACCGTGCTGCTGCTGGGGACCGTCGCCACGGCCAGTGCTGCCGGCTCACCAGCGGGCAAGGGACAACCCGCGGAAACCACAGGATCAGCCCTGCCGCCCTCCAACGCCGAGCAGCTGGCCCTGAGTCGCCATCTCGAAGCGATCGGAGCACGGTTCTACGGCGCCTGGTGGTGCCCCGCCTGCACCCGCCAGAAGGCCCTGTTCGGCGAGCAGGGCGCTGCCCAGCTGCCCTACATCGAGTGTGACAAGGGGCCTGGCGATCGGGAACGCTGCCAAGCCGCCGCGATCCAGGCTTTCCCCACCTGGGAGCTCAAAGGCAGAACGCGGCTGGTGGGGGTCCAGTCTCTCGAGGAGCTCAAGGCCTGGAGCGGTTACAGCCGTTGATGGGGTCTGGCGTGGATCGGGAAGCGACCGTCGGTCGTTTTTAAGTTCAGGTTTGCCCCCTGCTGGCAGGCCGCCTCTTGGCTCCACCCCCTGCACAGGCCTGGCACGCCCTGAGCCCAACCGCCTGGAGCTGCGCAGTGGCCGCAGCAACCTGTAGATCCTGTGGATGAACCTGGTGAGCGACGGGCTGCCCGCCTTGGTGTTCGGGCTGATCACGGTGCTGCTGCTGGTGTACGTGCCGGCCCTGTTGGCCTTCTTTGGCACCCAACCCCTCAACCTCGTCGACTGACTCACCTGCATCGGCTTCAGCCTGTTGTTGTTCGTCTATCTGGAGGCTGAGAAGATCGCTCAGCACTGGCAACGGCAACGACATGCCGACGCTGGCCCCCGACCCCCCGCCACCGCCTGATGACCCTGTCCGCGTTCATCGATGCTCTGCCTGCCCTGATCAGCCAGGCGGTCGAGGCCAATCCCCTGCTGGGTTATGGGGCCATCGCCCTGGTGATGCTGCTGGAGAACGTGATCCCGCCGATCCCGTCAGAGGTGGTGATGCCACTGGCGGGCTTTCTGGTGCACCAGGGCAAGTTGGGCCTGGTGCCCACCGTGCTGGCGGGGTTGGTCGGCACGGTCCTGGGGGCCTGGTTCTGGTACGGGGTCGGCCGGCTGGTGAACGAGGAACAGCTGGAGCGCTGGCTGGCCCGCCGCGGCCGCTGGCTGGGGATCGACCCCCAGGCCCTCGCCCACAGCCGCCGCTGGTTCAACAGGCACGGTGTGGCGGTGGTGTTCTGGGGACGGGTCATCCCGGGGATTCGCACCCTGGTGTCGGTGCCGGCCGGGATCGAACTGATGCCCCAGCGCCTGTTCCTGTTCTGGACCACCGCCGGCAGCCTGCTCTGGGTGCTGCTGCTGACGGTGATGGGTTCGGCCCTGGGCGAGGGCTACAAGCGGGTGGCTGGATGGCTGGAACCATTCGCCGATCTGATCAAGGTGCTGATCGTGATCGCCGTGGCCTTGGGGGTGCTGTGGCTGTCCCTGCAGGCCCTGCAGAACTGGCGGCGCAACAGGCGTTGAAGGCCCGAACCGCGTCGCTAGCGTTGACGCAGATGCTCCAGGCACTGCATGGCTGATCTGGCCTTTCTATTCGGCTTCTGGGTGGCCGTGCT
>CAZJIF010000031.1:0-16280 GCA_964546045.1 uncultured Klebsiella sp.
TGGGTACCTCCTCGATGTAAGCCTGAACGCTGCGTTTGGCCATCGTTGCTCAGGCTGTATCGCAATCCTGCTGCAGCCTGCAGCAGTCGGATGAGCGTCCGGTTAAGACCAGGGACAGCAGCTGAGATTGCTCTTAACCGGGTTGCGGCAGAGTGACGCCTTGAAGTCGGCAAACAACAGCCATGCGCGCAGTGTTGGTGCTGCTGGTGTTGGCGGGCAGTCAGGTGGGGCCGCTGGGGACCGCCGCATTGGCCCAGGCTGCCGATCCGGCGGCGGGGTTGACCCTCAAGGCCGAGCGGTACCGCGCCGTGGTGGGCCGGCCTCCGGCGCCGGGCTCGCCCGCCGAAGCCGATGATCTGGCCGTTCTGCGCTGGAACCAACGCAGCCGCTACCCCGAGGCGGTGGTGCACAGCTGGCGTTTCCTGCACCGCAACGTCAGCACCTTTGATGCGGCCGTGGGGTCGGATTTGTCGAAGACGGCCCCCACCCTGTTTCAGGGGTTGCCGGCCTTTCTCAAACGCATCGATGGGGTCAAGGATGCCTTGAAGGACGAGATCGCCAGGCCCCGGCCCTACGTGAGCGATCCGTCGTTCAAGCCCTGTCTGCCGCTGGAGACCACGTACTCGTACCCCAGCGGCCATGCCACCTGGTACGCCGCTGCGTCGCTGTTGCTGGCCGATCTGCTGCCCGAACGCCGCGAGCGGCTGCTGGCGGTGGGTCTGCAGGGGGGCTATGCCCGCAGTTACTGCGTTGTTCACTACCCCAGTGATGTGCTGGCCAGCCAGCGCCTGGCCGGTGCGATCAGCCGTGATGTGATCGCCTCGCCCCAGTGGCAGGCGTTCAGGCAACAGCTGCGTCCCGAGCTCGGCAAGCTGCTGGTGCCGCCGCCGGCGGGGCTGCCGCTGCTGAGTGATTGAGTCAGGCTCACGCCCCTTTGCCGATGGTTGCTCCCGCCCTGTTTGCTCTGGCGCTCGTTGCCCTGGCCGGCTCCGCCGCCGAGGCCCGGCCAGAGCTGGTGGTGCTGATCCGCCATGGACACAAGGACCGCCCAGCCGATCTGCAGTCCAGCAACTACAACCTGTCGGCCATTGGTCAGCGCCAGGCGCTGCAGCTGGCGGGGCTGCCGGCCTGCCTGGGGGTGCGGCCCCAGGGGTTGCGGCTGGCCAGTTACGGCTTTGACCTGGACACGGGCAAGAACGCCCGCAGCTACCAGACCCTGGTGCCGCTGGCCGTGGCCAGTGGCCGCAACATCCGCGTGTTTGCCGACTCCGAACAGGCGTCCGAGGCGATCGGTGAACGGGTGCTGGCCGACCCGACCTCGGCCGGCGCCACCCTGGTGATCGCCTGGGAGCACCGCCATCTGCCCCAGCTGGCCCGGGGGCTGGGCTGGCGTGCGATGCCCGCTGTTGACGACGGCGACTTCGACAGCATCTGGCTGCTGCGCTATCGCCCGGGGGATAGCGCCCCTGCGGTCACGCTGGACTCCCAGAGCCGCTTGCTGGCCGCCTGCGGCAGTGCTGCGGCGCCGGACCGCCCGGAGCGCTAGTCCTGATCAGCCTGGGCACCTGGTGTGTGGGATCGGGTGAAGGCTCTGGCAAACGGGATGCAATGGCGTCACGACGGCCGGCGTCTGGGGCTCGAAGGCGTGTTCAGCGGTGCCGCCCTGGGGTTGGTGCTGCTCTATCTGGTGCAGGAGCAGGCTGCAGCCCAGGGCCTGGGACCTGGCCCAGGGCCGCTGCCCGCTGCCGCCGATGCCGGCCTGGGCCGGGGCGCCGGGACCGAGGTTCTGCCCCGGCAGCGCCGCCGCCTGGGCCCTGGTCTGCACCAGGGCGATGCCCCGCCGCTGCTGACGTTGCCGCCCCTGGGCGATGGTGGCGCGGCGGTGTCGGGCCGTGAGTCTGGGCTGCTGGCGACCGCTGCCCCCGATGCCGGCCTGGTGCTGGCGCCATCTCTGGCCTTGGCGGCGCCGCTGCTGGGGCAGCCCCTGTGGCTGCCGCCCTGGGGGGCTGGGGCTGGGCTGGTCGGTGCGGCCGGCCGCAGCGCCGTGCCGCCACCGGCCCTGCTGGTGCTGCTGCGGGTCGACGACACCCTGGTGGCCAGCACCGCCCTGGGGGCAGCCCGGGTGCAGCAGCGGGGCCGGCAGGTGGCGATCGACGGTGCGGCGATCGATCTGCGGGCCTCGCCGTTGCCGCTGGTGCGTGTGCTGTCGGAGCACGCACTCACAGCACTGTCGCGCAGCCCGTGGGGTCCGGCCGCGGTGGCGATCGATCAGCAGCACCAGGGGCTGTTCAACAGCACCTTGCTGCTGGGGGCCGGCGATGGGCTCACCGAGCTGGGGGCCAGCGCGCGGCTTGACCTGGCCCCATTGACGGCTGAAGGTGCCGCTGTGCTGCTCCAGCACACGCTGGCGACCCTGCAGGGCAGCCGGGTGTTCGATCCCGGTGGCGATGACCTGCTGCGGCTGACGGCCCAGACCCATCTGGGGTTGCCGGCCGGGTTGGATGGCAGCTTCTGGCAGTTGCAACTGGGCAACTGGGCGATGCGCGACAGCGCGCTCGAACTGGCCGGTGGCAACAACCGGATCGAGATCCGCAGCACGCTGGCGATCGACGGGGTGCCAAGTTCCCAGTGGCAGCTGCAGCCCCATTGGCAGATCCAGGCGGTGGCGCTCGAGCGCAGCCAGCTGCGCAGCGGCAATGGCGACGACACCCTGTTGGTCGATGGGGCGATCGTGGACTCCAGCCTGGATCTGGGCGCCGGCAGCAACAGCGCCCTGCTGCAGGGGCCCGTCCAGGACGGCACGCTGCAGCTGAGCGCCGGCGGGCGCACCCAGGTGCAACTGGGGCCGCAGGCTGACGGGCTGCGGCTCACGTCCGCGGGCGACGCCTGGAGCCTGGAGCTGCGGGCCGGTGGCGGCGACGACCGTCTCTGGTTGCCCGAAGTGCCGCCCAGCGCCAGTCTCAGCCTCTGGGGTGAGGCCGGCCGCGATCTGTGGGTGCTGCCCAGCCAGGTCAGGGGCGGCGGCTCGGTGGTGCTGGCCGATCTGCAGTGGGACGGGGCACTTCGGCTCAGCGACGATCTGGCCTGGGCTGATGCCGACACCCCCCTGATTCCCAGCGGCCTTGAGGGCCTGGGCCAGGCGCGCCTGCTGCCGATCGCCCCGCTCGAGCAGCTGCTGGCGGGGCTGGGCACGGCCGCGGGGTTGGGCACGGCGTCGCCCCTGGATCCGCAGCTGGCGATCGCCACCGGCAGCACCGGTTCCCAGCTGCTGTGGCTGGATCCACTGACGGGCGGAGGCACCGTGGTGGCCAGCCTGCCCGCCCTGATCGCCCTGTAGCGCCGCGGTCAGCGCAGGCTGCGGGTCGACTCGGCAAAGCTGCCGAGCCGATCGTTGATCAGGGCCAGCACCGGCCGCGAACCCAGCTGGATCAGCCCCGTCACGGCCATGCCGCTGCGCAGGGCCTGGCGCCGGCCGCGGCGATCCAGGCTCGCTGCCGGCAGCCGCACCACCGCGGCAAAGCTCTCCTGGGGGCTGTTGGGTTCGGGCGGCAGGGCATCGGCACCCACGCGCACCAGGGTTCCCTTGAGCGAGCCGTAATCGGTGAAGGGCAACGCGGTGATGCGCACATCGACCGGCATGCCGGGCTGCAGCACGCCGATGTCGCGGTTGGAGATCCGCAGTTCGGCCTCCAGTCCCTGCTGGCCGACCACCTGCAGCAGGGGCTGCCCGGCGGTCAGGGTTTCGCCCGCCTTGACGCGCAGATCGAACACCCGCCCCGCCTGGGGCGCCCGCAGCTCGGCCTGTTGCAACCGTTCGCGCAGCTCGAGCAGCCTGTTGCTGACCTCGACCAGTTGGTTGCGGGCCCGGTCGTAACGGCCGAACAGCTCGCGCCGATCGCTCGCCAGCACCTGCCGTTCCTGCAGACGGCCGCCCTCGATGCGGCGGCGGCTGATCTCCAGCTCCTGTTCGGTGCGCCGCAGCTGGGCGGTCAGTTCGATCTGACGCTCGTTGTGGCGATCCAGCTCGAGCTGGGCCAGGGCCCCCTCGCGCTGCAGCCGCTGCAGCCGCTGGCGGATGTTGCTGCTGATCTGCAGGCGGGCCCGCAGGGCCGCCAGATCCCCCTGCTGCTGGCGCAGCTGGATCTCGCTGCGCAGTCGGTCCTGCCGGGCCGCGGCCTGGCGCAAGGCCACCTCGTTGCTGTCGGCCGCTGTGGCTGGGCTGCCTGCTGTTGGCTTGCCCTTGTCTGCGTTGCGCGTCGCAGGCCCCAGTCCCAGCTGGTGCGCCACGCTGTCCACCTCCTGTTGCCACAGCTGCTCGGAGGCGGTCAGGTTCTGCAGCTGTTCCCGCAGGGCGCGGTCGTCGATCGCCAGCAGGGGTTGGCCGGCTTGCACCAGCTGGCCCTCGCGCACCAGCAGCCGGCTGAGGCGGGCGTTGTAGGGGCTGCGCACGTTGCTGACACCACCCACGGGCCGCAGCTTGCCTTCGGCTGACACCGAGGTCTCGAGCCGGGCGATCGAGCCGTACAGGGCTCCAAAGCCGGCCAGGCCGATCAGGCTCCAGACGATCGCCCGACTCCAGCCGCGGGTGCTGCGGGGCAGGGTGGTGCGGCGCCGGCTGCCGGTGGTGCTGCTCATTGGCCCCCCTGTTGGCAGTACAGGGCGTAGTAGGCGCCGCGGGCCTCCATCAGCTCCGCGTGGCGCCCCACTTCGAGCACGGCCCCCTGCCCCATGCAGACGATCAGGTCGGCATTGACGATCGACGAGAGCCGATGGGTGATGAACAGCACCGTGCAGCCCTTGAGGGTCTGCATCAGGTTGTCGCTCACCTGCCGCTCGGTCTGGTAGTCGAGCGCCGAGGTGGCCTCGTCCATGATCAGCAGCCGTGGTTTGGACAGGATCGTGCGGGCGATCGCCAGCCGCTGGCGCTGACCGCCCGACAGGTTGCTGCCGCGCTCGCCGACCTGGGTCGAATAGCCGGCCGGCAACGCCATGATGAAGTCGTGGGCAGCCGCCACCCGGGCGGCCTCGATCACCTCCTCGCTGCTGGCCTCGGGCTGGGTCAGGGTGATGTTCTCCTCGACCGAGCCGTCGAACAGCACCGTGTCCTGGGGGACGATGCCGATCTGCCGGCGCAGCGAGTAGAGCTCCACCTTGGCGATGTCGATGCCGTCGATCAACACCGTGCCGTCTTCGGGGGCATACAGGCGGGCCAGCAGTTTGGTCAGGGTGCTTTTGCCCGAACCGCTCGTGCCGACGACCGCCACGAAGCATCCTTGGGGAATCGTCAGATTCACCCCGCGCAGCAGCAATGGTGACGAGGGTTTGTAGCGAAAGTGGACGTCGCGGAATGTGATCGCGCCGCTGATCGCCGGCATGATCAGCCGGCTGCCGTTGTCGAGCGGCGCCTCCTGCGGGTGATCGATCACATCGCTCAGCCGTTCGAGCGACAGGGCCGTTTCCTGCACCGATTGCCAGATCGAGGTCATGCGCAGCAGTGGGCCGGTCACGTAGCCGGCAATGATGCGGAAGGCGATCAGTTCGCCCAGGCTCAGCTGGCCCTGCAGCACCAGGGCGGCGCCACCCCAGATCACCACCAGGCTCGACAACTTGTTGAGAAAGCCGCTGATCGTGCCGGCGGTGGTGCTCAACAGGGTGTTGTCGAACCCCTCAGCGACATAGTCGGTGTAGAGGTCCTGCCACTTCCAGCGGCTGCGCAGTTCGATGTTCTGCGCCTTGACCGTCATCATGCTGCTGAGTACCTCGACCAGGTGGCTCTGGGTGCGGGCGTTGGCGATGGCGCGGCTGTTCAGCTGACGGCGCACGATCGGTGCCACCCCCAGGGTCAGACCCACCAGGGGTGGCACCACCAGCAGGGTCAGCAGCGTCAGTTGCCAGCTGTACAGCAGCATCACGCCGATGTACAGCAGGGCAAACACCGCATCGAGAATCGTGGTCAGCGCCGTGCCGGTGAGGAAGCCCCGCACCTTTTCCAGCTCGCCGATGCGGTTGCTGACCTCGCCGACCGGCCGCCTGTCGAAATAGCTGAGCGGCAGCCGCAACAGGTGGTCGATGATGCGCGTGCCAAGCGCCAGATCAATGCGGTTGGTGGTGTCGATGAACAGAAAGGTGCGCAGGCACAGCAGCAGACCCTCAAACAGGGCAAACACCACCAGCAGCACCCCCAGCACCCCCAGTGCATCGGGGCTGTTGTTGATGATCACCTTGTCGATCACCTGCTGAATCAGCAGCGGATTGACCAGGCCGAACAGCTGCACAAAGAAGCTGGCCACCAGCACCTCGATCAGCACCGTGCGGTGTTGTTTCAGGGCTGGCAGAAACCAGCGAAAGCCAAAGCGCCGTTGCGGCGTTAAGGCATCGACCCGCAGGCTCAGCACCTCGCCGGCCTCGCCCCATTGCTCGGCGAAGGCCTCGAGGCTCAGCAGCTGGTTGCCGGCGGCGGGAATGCCGATCACCAGGTTGTGGCGATCGCAGCGGTAGACCACCGCCAGACCATTGCCCCAGCGCAGCAGCAGCGGCATCGTCAGCCGCGGCAGGGCGCTGGCGGGCACCTCGAGCAGCTGGGTCTGCAGGCCGATCGATTCGGCCACCGCTCCGGCCAGGGCCAGCGAGGCTTCGCCATGGCGCTGGGCCTGATCGCCAAAGATGCGCTGCAGCAGCTCGCGCCGGTAGGGCAGGTTCAGGTGGTCGCTGAGCATGCGAAAGGCCGCCACCGCCGCATCCAGCGGGCCCGTGCCCGCATGCCAGGGGTAGCTGTCGGGGGGGCGTTGGCGCTCGTCGTCGCCCCGAGGGTCGGCGTTGCTCTCGGGTTGATCGTGCACCAGGCCACTGCCTTCGCCGATGGTCAGGGCTTCGCCGTTGCCGGGCAGCTGCTGCAGCGCCTGCCAGCGTTCGAGCAGTTGCCGGTGCCAACCATTGCCGCTGCCGGCTGCGGTCGCCAGCGCTTCGGCTGGCGGCGCTGCCGGCGCGAGCAGGCTGGCCAGGGCATTGGGCTCGATGCCCAGCAGCCGTGCCCCTGGTGGCGGGTCGCTCACCGGCTGTCCCAGGGGGCGATCACCGCCGGCCACCAGCCACAACCGCGACGGATCAAGGGGGCCGTCGCTGTGCCCCTGGACCTGGCTGTGCACCTGGCAGTGGGGAGCCAGGGCCAGCGCTGCTGGCACCAGTGCTTCTCCCAGGTCGCGCGGGTCGTCGGCCAGGTGGGCATCGAGCACGGCAAACAGTTCGGCCGGCTCCACACGGGCCGCCAGCCGTTGCGCCAGGGGTGGGTACTCCGCCATGGCCCGCTGCAGGGCCGCCTGGGGCACCGCCAGGGCCACAAGCGGCGTCGAGGCGATCACGGTCTGCCAGCTTCCCAGCCCCAGCAGGTCGCCGGCTTCGGGGCGCTCGAGGGTGGCGACCCCCCGGGGCAGACGCCGGCTGCGCACCACGCTGCGGGCGCGGCCTTCGATCAGCAGCCAGATGTGGCCGCTGGCCTGGCCCTGCCGGCAGATCGGCTGGCCAATCCCGTAGCGCAGCAGCTGGCTGCTGGCCGCCAGGGCCGTCAGCAACGCTGCTGGCAGGTCGGCCAGCAGGGGTGTGCAGCCCAACAGGCCGGCGATCCGGCTCTGCTGGGTGGGGGCTTCAACCATTGGGGTGCAGGTCTTCGCGTTGCAGGTGTTCGAGCTGGAGCTGGACCTGGGCCTCGACCGTGCTGCCGAGTTCGCGCTCCAGCAGTTCGTTGAGCAGCTGCTGGCGCAGGGCGTCGCTCAGGCTCGCGGGCTCGCGGTGCTCGAGCCGCAGCACCAGCTGGTAGGGCTCCACGTCGACAGGGGGATGCACCTGGCCCGGCTGCAACCGGCCCAGGGCCGCGGCGATGCGGGGGTGCAGTTGGCCCACGGCCATCGGGCCGATCAGCCCACCGCTCAGCCGTTCCTGGCCCAACGAAAAGCCGCGGGCCAGCTCGCCAAAGTCGGCACCGTCGTCGCTGAGCCGCAGATACAGCTCTTCGGCGGCGTGCAATTGCTGCAGTCTGATCAACGAAAACACCACCTGCTCCAGGGCGGCGCGCCGTTCCAGAAAGAAGGGCTCCACCTGGTTGCCATAGCGCGCTTCCAGATCGGGTGGATCGCTCTGCAGCTGTTGCACCAGCTGCTCACGGGCCACCTTCTGGACGATGCCGTGGTCGTGCAGCAGCTGCCCCTTGGGTTGGCGCAGCAGCGCGGTCAGCGCCTCAGCGACGGCGTTGTTGTACTGGGTCGGGTCAGCAAGCATGGCGATCAGGCGGCGCCGCCACCGAACACCAGGTTGTCGAGCTGCAGCTGGGCGCCGTTGCCGATCAACAGGGTGCCCAGGCTGATCGAGCCGCTGCTCCAGTCGCTGTCGGCGTCAAACATCAGCTGCCTGGTGTCGGTGGCGTAGGCGATCGTCGGCGCCCCCAGCCCCAGGCTCTGGATCTCGGCGAGGCTGCCGACCACCAGGCCGATCGACTGACTGCCCCGCCCCTCGATCACCTCCAGCTCGCCGTTGTTGACGCGGTACAGGGCGCCATCGCTCTGCCACAGGTCCTGGCGAATGCCGGCCAACGAGCTGTTCAGCTCCAGTTGATCACCGCCGGGACCGGCGGCGAAGTCGGCAAAGGTGTCGACCACGGCCACACCCCCCAGGCTGCCGCTTTGCTGCAGTTCCTGCCGTTGGCTGTCGCTCAGTCCCGCCCAGAACCCCTGGTCGGTCAGCAGGGTGTCAAAGCCGGACCGGGCCGCCTGCAGGGCGGGGCCAGCCGTCGCCTGCTGGTAACGGTCCTGGCCGCTGGCGGCCTCGAGGTGGTCGTGGCCATAGCCGCCGTCGAGCACGTTGCCGCCGCTGCCGGCGTCGGCTGGGGCCAGCAGGGCGAGGCGATCGTTGCCTGTCCCGCCCGCCAGCACGTTGCCCATGGCGCTGCCGAGGATCGTCAGCTGGTCATCCCCACCGCCCCCGTGCAGCTCCGAGTGTTCGCTGCGGTCCAGCAGCAGCGTGTCGTCGTCGTCGCCGCCATCGAGCAGGCTGCCGCTGCTGCTGCCGGCGATCAGGTCGCTGCCGGCGCCGGTGCGCACAACGCTCTGGCGGATGCCGGCAAAGCCGGCGCTCTGATCGCCCAGCAGGCTGCCGTAAACCGTGTCGTCGCCAGCACCGGTCAGCAGCATGCTGCGGTCGATGCCGGCCGCGTCACGGCTGATCGCAGGGTTCGCGGCGCCCGCCACCAGGGGTGCCCTGGTGCCGCCCAGGCCGATGATCGTGTCGCGGCCATCGGCGCCATAGACGGCGCTGTTGCGGATGCCCAGACCCAGCAGCTCGGCGCTGCCGCCACTGGGCAACAGGCCGCTCAGTTCGGCCACGCCCTGGCCCCTGACCAGGGTGTCGCGGCCCCAGCTGGCGCTGATCACGCTGCCGTCGATGCCCAGGGCCCGGGCCGCCAGGTCGTGGCTGCTCAGGGGGCCAGCCTGGCCCAGCAGGTTCAGGCGGGCGGTCGCCTCGCCACCGATCTGGGCCGGGATGCCAAGGGAACCAGGATCGGCCGGCACCGCCAGCACCGCATAGCGCTCCAGGCCTGCCGCATCGGCCCTGCCTGTGGCGCTGGTGGGGCTGATTGCGTTGTCGAATTGCAGGGTGCTGCCGGCCTCGACCACCGCTGAGGGCTGGCCGTAAAAGCGGGGCAGCGCCCCAGGGTCCCCGGGGGCCAGGCCCTCCAGGCCGCGCACGCTGGCCAGCGCCTTCAGGCTGGTGGGTGCGGCGGTGGGCCCCGGCACCAGCACGTCGGTGCGGGCGCTGGCCAGGGCCGCCAACGGGTTCAGTGCGGTGCCGATCTGCAGCGGCTGGCCGCTGCGCGACAGGAAGGTGAGGTTGGCCAGGCCGATGTTGCTGGCCAGGGCCTCGGCGCTGGTGGGGCCGCTGCCGGTGCTGTCGGCCTTGGCCGTGATCACACCGTCGATCAGCCCACCGCCCGACAAAATCGTGGCATTGGTGGTCTTGCCAGCCCCCAGGCCCGATGCCCGGGCCAGGGCATGGGTGGGGTCGAGTGGCGTGCCCTGGCCCACCACGCTGCGCGCAATGGCTGTGGCACTGCCGCCGCTGCTGAGGCGCAGGCCCATGCCGGCCTGAAGCAGCGAATCCGGCTTGAGCTGCAGGGCAACCGCCAGGGATGTGGCGCCCGTGGTGAATGGATCGGCCATGAGTCACACAAAAGCTTGAGAAAAAGGGGGGTTGGGCAGCCAGAGCCGCCTCAACCCCCGATGCGCAGGTGCGTCAGACGTTCACCGAGCCGTTCACCGTCGAGGCGAAGCTGCTGGTGTTCGATAGGGCGCTGGCGGTCAGGGTGCCGCTGCCCAGGATCTGGACGTCGTAGCCCTGCAGGCCCACCACCTGGGTGTTGGCGAAGGCGCTGGCGTTGCCGGTGGTGGTCATCGCCATCACCGTGTTGGTGAGGGCGGCCATCGCCTCGAGGTTGCCGCTGAGCAGGATCTTGCCCATGCCGTCGCCCAGGATTCCAAACGCGGTGGCATCGCCACTGGCGGTGGCATCGCCGTTGACGGTGATGCTCTTGGTCTCGAAGGCCCCGTTGGCCTTGCCCTGCACCAGGTTGTTGCCGATCAGGCCGGCCTGCAGGTCCAGGCCGCCGCTGCCGTCAATGCCATCGAGCCGGGCGCTGGTGCTGGCATTGGCCTGGCCGCTGACCGCCAGGGCCGACGTCTGACCGCCGGCCTGCGACTGGCCGCTGATCGACCCGCCCAGGGGGCCCGCCTGAATCAGCGAGCGTCCGTTGGTCTGGGTCTCCACCTCGCCGGGGGTGACCAGGCCACGCTTGGCGATGCCGGCCGCCTCGAAGTCGGCCGTGGCGGTGGCATCACCGGTGGTGGTCTCGGCGCTGACCGGGGTTTCGAGTCGGTTGGTCAGCGGGTTGAGGGTGCCGATGACGCTGCTGCCCGAGACGTTGCCCAGGGTGCCCACCTTGATGGCGGTGCCGCCGTTCGGGGTGCTGGGGGTGATCGGAGCGCCCATGCCCTGCCCCAGGTCGATGCCGTCGTTCGACAGCAGGGCCGAGGTGTTGGCCCAGCCGGTGACGGTCTTGGCGCTGGCGCCGCCAGCCATCGTTGCGCTGCCGGTCACACTGCCGGCTTCGCCGATGCTGATGGTGGCCATCAGCTGTTTGATGCCGTCGCCCTCCAGGCCCAGGCCGCTCTGGGCGTTGCCGGTGGTGGTGCTGCTGCTGGCGTTGCCGGTGATGGGGGACCCCACACCCGAGACACCACTGACCGCACCGTTTTTGCCGATGTTGATGGTGCTGTCAAAGACACCGCGGCTGACCATGCCGGCCTGGGCACTGGCGTCTGCATTGACACTGGTGGCTGCAGCGTTGACCACTGAGCCGGTCAGACCACTGACGTTGCCGTTCTCGCCGATCCACACCGGGGTGCTGGCGATGCCCTCGACCGTGGCCGGAGCCATCTGCATGCCCATCGAGCCGGCTTTGGCCGTGCTGTTGCCCGAGACGCTGGTGGCCCTGGCGTCCAGGTTGCTGGTGGCATAGGCGTCGATCGTGCCGGGCACCACCCCAGCGGGATTGAGCACGTTCTTGCCCACGCTCAGGCTGCTGCCTTGCAGGCCGGCCACCTGGGACCCCACACCCGCCTTGGCGGTGGTTTGACCGGGGGAACCGACCCCCTGGGCCACGGCCGCGCCGCTCAGGTTGGCGCGGGCCAGGTTGGCGGTGGCGTTCTCGGTCAGGTTTTCACCGATGCTGACGGTGGTGTCGGCAATACCGACCACCCGGTCGCCGCTGGCCACCTTGGCCACGGCATTGGGTGGATCGGCAGGCCCCACCAGTTGGGCGGTGGCGGCCTGGGTGCTGCTGGCCAGTGCGGTCAGCGAGCTGGCGTCGCTGCCGATGCTGAGCTTCTCGATCGCGATGCCCAGCACCTGATCGTTGTCGATCTGGGCCCTGACCTCGTTGACCGCGGTGGTGCTGGCGGCGTTGGCGGTGTTGGTGGCCACGGCCGAGGCGGCCACGGCCCCATCCAGTCCGATGCTGACGGTGGCGCCTTTGCCGACGATGCCGGCCACGGTGCCGATGTCGGTGATCGCCCGGGCGTCACCACTCACCGTGCTGGCCCCGGCGGCGGTGCTCAGGCTGGCGGCCGCGTTGATCGGGCCGTTTTCGCCGATCTTGACCTCCAGGCTGTTGGGGTTGTCGCTGGCGATCGCGGCCACCAGTTCGGCGGCGTTGCCGGCCTGGGCGTCGCCGGTCACGGTCCGACCGGTCGAGCTCAGGTTGGCCTGGGCGCCGGCGGCGATGCTGGCCGACTTGCCGAAGCTGATCTCAACGTCGCGGGCGCCGCTGTCGTAGATGCCGACGACGCGGGTGCCATCGGGGTCGCGGCTGCCGCTTTGGGCCACCACGTTGCCGGTGACGTTGGTGCTGCCATCCGCCGGATCCAGGCCTGCCTTGGTGTCGAGGCCCACCTTGGCCGTGGCGTTGAGGCTGGTGCCTTCGCCGGCTTTCAGGCTGATGTCAAACAGGGCAGCGGCCTGGCCCACATCGGCGCTGGCTGCGGCGTCGCCCGTGATCGAACGGGCAATCGCCTGGGCGGTGGCGTCGGCCGCGGCATTGACGATGCCGTTCTTGCCAACCGACAGGTCGGTGCCGCTGACCAGGCCGGTGTTGACGATGGCGCCCACAGGGCCCTGGTAGAACGCCTCGGCGGTGGTGGTGCCGGTGACGGCGGTGGCCTTGGCTGCCAGATCAGACACCGCCGCGGCGTTGACCGTGCCGTTCAGGCCCACCGCCACGGTCGAGTTGAGAATGCCCACCTGTGCCTGGTTGGTCGCTGCGGCATTGGCATCGCCGTTCACCGTGGCGGCGACATCGGTGGTGGTGTTGGGTTGTCTGGGGGGGCCAACCTTGCCGGCTTCGGCAAGGACGGCGCCGTCGAGGCCGAATGAAATATCGGCCTCATTGATCGCCACGTTGGTACTGTCTGCAGTTGCCATAGTGATGGGTTGCAAGAGAACATTCTTCGAGCCATTGGGCTCTGATTCAGGTTGACCAGCTCCTGATCACGCAACTGACGTCGATGCCGAAACGCGGCAGATTCAGTTCACGCGTTGTGTCGGCGCCTTGATCCGTGGGGGCTCAACAGTAAAGTTGTTAGCCACTGTGCAGGCACTGTTGCTCAGTAACTGCCAGCGATCTGCTGTGAACCTGCTGCTGTCTGGAGCTGCTCCCTAGCGCTGCTGCACGCACTGGCGGGCGATCTGGCCCTCTTCGTCCGCGGGGATCTGCAGCAGTCGCAACGGTCCCAGCCATTGCAGCTGCTGGTGCAGGTCGTGGGCCAGCTGCGCATCGTTTTGCCCGATGCCGCCGCTGAGGGCGATCACATCGACGCCCCGCAGCACCGCCGCCATGGCGCCGATGCCCTCGAGCAGCCGGGCGGTGAACACGGCAATGGCCAATTGGCTGCCGCTGTGGCCCGCGGCGGCGGCCTGGCGCAGCTGGCGCATGTCGCCGCTGAGCTCGGACAGCCCCAGCAGGCCGCTGCGGTGGTTGAGGGCGTCGTCCAGCGCGGCGGCGCCGAGGCCCTGGTGTTGCAGCAGGTGCAGCAACAGCCCCGGATCCACCGAGCCGCTGCGGCTGCCCATCACCAGCCCCTCCAGGGGGGTCAGCCCCATGGTGGTGGCAACGCTGCGCCCCTGGCGGATCGCACACAGCGAGCAGCCGGCCCCCAGGTGGGCGCTGATCAGCCGCACCCCCTGCAGCTGCTCGGCATCCTGACCTTCTTCGGCCAACAGCTGGCTGACGGTCTCGGCCACGTGCTGGTGGTTGAGACCATGGAAGCCGTAGCGCCGCAACCCCTGCTGCCGCCAGGGAGCCGGCAGGGCATAGGTGAACTGCTCGACCGGCAGGGTGCTGTGAAAGGCGGTGTCAAAGCAGGCCCATTGGCTCAGCCCCGGTTGCCATGGCGCCAGCCATGTCTCCATCCAGTCGATCACCGCCAGGGCAACGCCGTTGTGCAGCGGCGCCAATGGGCTGACGGCCTCGATGCCACGACGCACCTCGGCATCGATGCGGCAGGCCCGGCGAAACCGTTCGCCGCCATGCACCACCCGGTGGGCCACCAGACCCAGGTGGCCCTGCCAGGGGGCCAGCGCTGCCGGCAACCACGGGGCCAGGCACTGGTCAACCGCGGTGGTTAGCGCAATGCCGCCGGGCACCTCGGCCGGCAGGGTCCAGGTTTGCTGGTCGTGCCACAGCGATGTGATCGTCCCGGCGTCATCACAGGACAGCAGGGCGGCCTTGATGCTGGAGCTGCCGGCGTTGAGCACCAGCACAAGGTCAGCAGTCATGGCGCCGCCGCCGCGGGGTTGCAAACGTGATTCCTAGTCTGCGCTCGTGTCCTGATCGGTGAGCAACACATCCTTGCTGGTCTTGAGATCTTTCCAGATCTTGCGGATTTCGGTGTAAGCCTCCTCCTGGCTCATTTTGCCGTTGCTCTGCAGTCCCACGATCAGGCCGACCCGATCGGCAAAACTCTCGAGGTTCTGATGGAACATCAACCGTTGCGGACTCCAGTCCCGGCCGCGGTAGCTGGTGTGGGCCTCTAGCGGCGAGCGCACCAACGGGTCGGGCCCATCAGCCTCAGGCTGGGAGAGCGGAATGGGGCTGGTCACGGTCGCGGTCCGCTGATGCCAGCGCCAACCTTAAGAAAGGGCTGGTTAAGGGTCGACTAATACAACGGGCTGTGCTGCAGGTCACTGCCGGATCGGTGACGCTGCGCTGCAATGGCAGTCCATTGGCGTGGCAGAGCGGTGAAAACGCTGGCACAGTGGTGTGTGACCTGGACCCCTGCCGTCGCTGGCTGCCTGGTGATTCAGGCCAGCCTGCTGGGCTTCGGGGTGGCGGTGGATCGCTGGCTCAACCCCGAACCCCCTTGCTGCACTCAACCCCTGGTGCTCTGAAATCCCGCCGGCTGGAGGAACGCCCCGCCAGCCTGCCCACGTCGCTGTACGTGAGCGGTGGCCGGCCCGCCAGTCGCTATTCGGCAGTGGTGTTCCATGGCCACGGCCCGCGGGTTGTCCCCTTTGACTCGGCCGAGGCCCTGACGGCCCTCTACAACGAGGGGGTGCCGTTGTGGGTGCGGGTCAACGGGCTGGGCGATCCGCACCACGTGCAGGCGGTGCTGGAACCGTTGCAGATTCCGGCCGATCTGCTGCCCTTGATGCTGGAGCTGCCCCAGCGGCCGCGCGTCGCCGGCCTGGATGGGGCGGTGCTGGTGGTGCTGCACCGGTTGGGTTTCGCCCACGAGCCCAGCCACCTGTTGAGCACCCAGCTGGGGTTGCTGCTGCTGCCGGGGGTGCTGGTCAGCTTTGACGAATCGCCCTACTGCCAGCACGTCGCCGATGTGACGGCCTGGCTGGAACGCCAGGAATGCGAGCTCGAACAGCGTGATCTGGACGACATCCTGCACTACCTGATCGACGGGGTGCTCGATGAGCTGTTTCCGATGCTCGAGCAGATCGCCGGCCGCCTCGATGACCTCGAATCGGCCACCCTGCGCAGGCCCAAGCCCAAGCTGCTGACTCGCACCTTTCAATACCGCAGCAACCTGCGCACGATTCGGACCCAGATCTGGCCCTTGCGCCACCAGATCCGGGTGCTGCTGCGCCAGCGCCAGCAATTGCTGGGCCCCGAAGCCCTGGGCGGCTTTCGCGAGATGGCCGAGCTGGTCGAGTTGCTGTTCGAGCACATCGAACTGCTGCGCGGGCAGTGCGATGCGATCACCCAGGCCTACGCGGCGGGGGTGGGCAACCGCATGAACCAGGTGATGAAAACGTTGACGATCCTCACCAGCATTTTTGCGCCGCTCACGTTTGTGGCGGGCATTTACGGCATGAACTTCGAGCACATGCCGGAGCTCAAATGGCGCTTCGGCTACGAGTACTCCCTGGTGCTGATGGCCCTGATCGCGATCGTGCAGGTGGTGTGGCTGTGGCGGCGCGGTTGGTTTGAAGACTGGACGATGCCCCGGTAAACAGCCAGCCCCGGTAAACAGCCAGCCGCGGTAAACAGCCAGCCCCGCTGACAACCTGCTCTTAACCCCCTGTGGTGTGCACCTGACCCAGGATTTTGAGGAAGCGAGCTGATCATGCGCCCCTCCCTGGTTGCCTCTGCCCTGGTGTTGTCGACGTTGCCGGCCGTCGCCCAGACCACACCGCCAGTGCTGCGGATCGGCGGCTCCAGCACGGTGTTCCCG
>CAZJIF010000031.1:16380-18880 GCA_964546045.1 uncultured Klebsiella sp.
CGCCCAGACCACACCGCCAGTGCTGCGGATCGGCGGCTCCAGCACGGTGTTCCCGATCATGCAGCAGGCGATTGCCGCCTACCAGCAGGGCGGCCGCAACCGGGATGTGCGCTTTGAGCTCAAGGAGACGGGTACCTCCGCCGGATTCCGCCAGTTCTGCAAGGGGCAGTTGGCGATCGCCAATGCCTCGCGGCCGATCAACCGCAAAGAGCTGGCCCTCTGCGCCAAGCAGGGGGTGCGCTTTGTCGAGCTGCCGGTCGCCTTTGACGCCTTAACGGTGGTGGTCAACCCGGCCAACAGCTGGGCCCGGCACATCAGCATTGCCGAGCTGGGCCGCCTGTGGAACCGCAAGGCCCAGGGGGTGATCACCAGCTGGCACCAGGTCAACCCCGCCTGGCCCAAGAAGCCGATCCGGCTGTGCGGTCCTGGTGCCGATTCGGGCACCTACGACTACTTCAACAAAGCGGTCAACGGCGACAGCGCCAACGCCCGCACCGACATCACCAGCAGCGAGGACGATGCGGTGCTGGTGCGTTGCGTCGCCAAGGATCCGCTGGCCCTGGCCTACTTCGGCTATGCCTACTACGCCTCCAATACCGCTGCCTTGAAGCCGCTGTGGATCCTGGGCAGCAAGGGCCTGGTGGCGCCCTCGGTGGCCACCGTGCAGAACGAGACCTACGTGCCCCTGTCGCGGCCGTTGTTCCTGTACGTCAACGACCAGATGGTGCGCAGCCAACCGCAGACCCGCCGCTTTCTGACGACCACGCTGCAGAACGGGCTGCAACTGGTGCAAAAGGCCCGCTACATCCCCCTGCCGTCCAGCACCTACCGGCTGGTGGAGTCCAAGCTGTATCGCCATGTGCTGGGCAGTGCCTTTGATGGCGAACTGACCCCGGGGATGAGCCTGGGTCTGGCGCTGCAGCGCAGCCTCGAGCAGACCAAACGCCCCGAGTTCCGTTGAGCCATCCTGCCCAGCTGACGAATGGCGATCTGGCCATCGGCCTGATCGCCCGTCAGGTGCGTTCGTTGGTGGACTGGCACGCCCCGGTGCTGGCCGACAAGGATCCTGAGCCGTTGCACCAGATGCGGGTCTCGCTGCGCAAGCTGCGGGTCACATTGGTGCAGTTTGGCCCGCTGCTGCGGCTGAGCGAACCGCTCAGCTGCCGGCCGTTGATCAAGACCGGCCGGCGCCTGGGCCTGGCCCGTGATCTGGATGTGCTGCAGGCCCGTCTGCACGACCAGCTGCTGCCCCAGCTGCCGGCTGCCGAGGTGGAGCTGCTGCAGCCGGTGCTGCGCCAGTTGCGGCGCGAACGCCTTCAGGCCCATGGCCTGGCTTGCGAGCAATTGCGCCGCGCCAGCTACCTGGGGTGGCTGGCCCAGATGCAGCGCTGGCTGCGCCACCCCCGGCTGACCCCCCTGGCCGATGAGCCCCTGGCCGACTGGCTGCCCCAGTGGCAGCTGGTCTGGCTGTCGACGTTGTTTGTGCATCCGGCCTGGCGCTTTGAGCAGTTGCGCAAGGAGCGCCAGCGCGAGCAGCTCCATGCCCTGCGCAAGCAGATCAAGATGGCGCGCTACCAGCTCGACAACTGCAAACCGCTGCTGGGGCGCCGCAGCCGAGCGGCGATTGCGGCGTTCAAGCAGATGCAGGAGCTGTTGGGCGAGCTCAACGACCTGCAGGTGCTGCAGCGGGCGCTGGATGATCAGTTGCCGGGGGCCCTGGCCAGCGACCTGCCCCAGCTGCATGGGCTGTTGCTGCAGGGCGAAGACCAGTGCTGGCAGCAATGGCGCACCCTGGCCCAGTCCCAGGCAAGTTCGCAGGCGTATCAGCAGCTGCTTGGGGCGTTGCAGCACGACCGGCTGCGGGCGCGGCTGCGACGCCAATCCATGAATTTGTATTCCTCGCTACAACGCGCTGTGTTCTGCGATTGGCGCGCGGTGTTGCAGCCCCGATAGGGTCCGGCCAAATCCCCTGTCTGGGGATTTATTCCTATCGGTGTGAGGACCCGATGAAACTCTTTAAGCAACTGCTTGTTGCGCCTGCCGCCCTCGGCTTGGTGGCTCCGATGGCCGTTTCGGCCCAGGAAGTCGCTTCGCTGACCGGCATGAAGGCCGTCAACGAGTACATGAACCAGCAGGACGTGGACCGCTTCCGCGCCTGGGAATCGAAGAACCAGGTGACCAGCGTCAACCAGTTCTCCGACGTGCAGCCCACCGACTGGGCTTATCAGGCCCTGAGCAACCTGATCGAAAAGTACGGTTGCGTCGCTGGTTACCCCAACGGCACCTTCAAGGGCGGCAACGCCATGACCCGCTTTGAAGCGGCAGCCCTGCTGAATGCCTGCCTCGAGCGCGTCACCGAGCAGACCGACGAACTGCAGCGCCTGATCAATGAGTTCCAGAGCGAACTGACCGTGCTGCGCGGCCGCGTCGACGGCCTCGAGAAGAAGGTCGGCAAGCTCGAAGCCCAGCAGTTCAGCACCACCACCAAGCTGCGTGGTGA
>CAZJIF010000032.1:0-17240 GCA_964546045.1 uncultured Klebsiella sp.
GATGCGCACCGTGCACGGCGATCCCGAGCGCTTCCGCAAGAGCTACTGGGAGGAGGTGCGTCCTGCCGACGGCTCCTATCTGTATTTCGCCGGAGACGGCGCCCGGCGCGATGCCGACGGGTATTTCTGGGTGATGGGGCGCGTCGATGACGTCATCAACGTCTCGGGCCATCGCCTGGGGACCATGGAGATCGAGAGCGCCCTGGTCAGCCATCCAGCCGTTGCCGAAGCCGCCGTCGTCGGCCGACCCGACGACCTCAAGGGTGAGGGCATCGTGGCGTTCGTCACCCTCGAGGTGGGCCGCAGCGGCAACGATGCCCTGGTGGCCGAACTGCGCAGCCATGTGGGCAAGGAGATCGGCCCGATCGCCAAGCCCGACGAGATCCGCTTCAGCGATGCCCTACCCAAGACCCGCAGCGGCAAGATCATGCGCCGCATCCTGCGGGCGCTGGCTGACGGGCAGGAGGTGAGCGGCGACACCAGCACCCTCGAGGACCGCTCGGTGCTCGACGCCCTGCGCCAGTGAACGCCAACAGCCCTGAGCGCCTGCAGGAGTACCGCCATCAGCTGCTGGTGCTGGTGGCGCTGGGGCTGGCGTTCCGCCTGGTCCTTGCCCTGATCCTGCCGCCCGGATACGACGAGAGTTACTACCTCTTTTACGGACAGAACCCTGCCCTCAGTTACTTCGACCATCCCCTGGCGGTGGGATTGTGGGCCTGGTTGGGGCTCGCCGGATCGTCCCTGCTGCCGGCAGACCCGGTGCTGGCCCTGCGGCTGCCTGGGCTGATCAGTTTCAGCGGCGCCCTTGTGCTGCTGGCCGAGGCGACCCGCCTGTGGTTCGGCCGCCGAGCGGCCCTGCTGACGGCCGCCCTGGCCACGGTGTCGCCGCTGTTGTTTGCCTGCGGTGGCCTGCTGCTGTTGCCGGACAGCCCGCTGGTGCTGCTGCTGAGCCTGTTGCTGTGGTGGCTGGCCCGTCACCCGCTCAACGCCCCCCGAAGTCCGCAGCAGTCGCTGGTCTTCGGCCTGATTCTTGGCCTGCTGAGTCTGTGCAAATACCACGCCCTGCTGCTGATCCTGACGCTGCTGCTGGCCCGCCTCAGCGATTCGATCCAGCACCGCAGGCTCCAGATCGCCGACACGGCCCTGGTGTTCTGCGGCTGGCTGGCGGCCAGCTGGCCCCTATGGCTGTGGAATCTGCAGAACGGCTGGTTGTCGTTCGCCTTTCACAGCGGCCGCACCAGTGCGGTGGGGGGCTTTCACTGGCAGGGACCCCCGCTGTTTCTGCTGAGCCAGCTGGCCCTGCTCTTCCCCAGTGTCGGCGTCCTGCTGCTGGTGAGCCTGCTGCGGCCCCGGCCCGCGGCCAGCGCCACGGCCACGGCGGGCACCAACCTGCTTCGGGTCCTGGCGATCCCTCAGCTGGTGTTGTTTCTGGTGTTGGCAGGACGGATGCAGGTGCTGTCCAGCTGGCTGGTGCCGGCCTGGTGGCTGCTGCTTCCTCTGGCCGGCACCCGACTGACCTCGCCGGGGCTGATGCAGCGTCTGTGGCTGCGGATTGTGGCCCTGATCACGGTGGTCGCCGTGCCGCTGCTGAGCCTGGCGGCAGCGGCCCATGTGCGCTGGGGGATCGCCAGAGCCTGGCTACCAGCGGCCGTGGACACCTCAGGGCAGCTGCTGGCGCCGACGGCCCTGCGCCAGGCTCTGCAGCAGCACCCCAAGATCTGGCAGGCGCTGCTGGACGCCGAGGTGATCGGCTCCAACCGCTACGAACTGCCCGGCTTTATGGCGCTGGCCCTGCGGGGCTACAGCCGGGCGACCTACACCGCCTACTCGGGCGACAACCGGGGCTTTGATCAATGGCGCCCCAGCCTGAACCCAACAGCGCGCCGCGGCGTGCTGTTCGCCGTCGTGGGTGACTACGACCCGCTGGCCTCACTGCAACACAGCGGGCCGTCCCAGACCTGGCGGTTCGGGCCGCTGCAGCCCCTTGGACGGGTGCAGGTCGAGCGGGCCGGTCAACCGGCTGCTCTGCTCGAGTTCTATGCCTACGAGCCGGCCCTGGTCAGCCGCGCGCGCGCGCCCAGGCGTTGACCTGTTGGGCCAGGTGCTCGATGCGACGGCTCCGGCTGGGATCATCGGCCCAGCGACCCAGCAGCTGTCTGCGGAGCCCGCCGCTGGCCGGGGTCAGATGGTCGCCCGGCAGATCCAGCAGCTCGGAGGCATCGTCAGGCCGCGCGCGCAGGGCATCCAGCAACCGGGCGCTCTGATCGATCCCGTCGCTGGCAAACCGCACCAGCAGATTTCTGCGCTGCCGATAGACCTGCTGCACCTGGACCAGAGTGGCCGCCGGCGAGGGGCTGAATTCACTGCGAAAGCCAAACTGCTGGCCCAGTTCAGCCAGAAGCGGCACGGAGCGCTCCGCCGAAAAATTGTTGAAACTCAGGGCCGCCAGGGCCGAACTGCCGCGGCCGCTGTCGGGCGCCAGCAGATGGAGCTTGCAGCCCAGGCTGTGGCCCAGACGCAGCACCAGCGGCGGGGTGACGCCCGACTGCTGCCTGAGCTCGCGAAAACGGCGCCAGGCGGTGTTGGCCTGTTGCTGGTGATCAAACCCGGGCACGTAGCTCCAGGCGCGCACCTGCCAGCCCAATTGGGCCAGAGCCTCGAGCAATCGCCTGTAACTGAGCTGGGGCGTCGCCGAGAGGTAGCTACCGCCGATGAACTCCAGCAACGGCGGCGGCTGAGGCTGGGACGCCTGGGCAAGGGGATCCAGCAGCCACAGATCCCCGCTGGATCGCCAGCGGACCATGGCTCAGGGCCCCTGCAGGCGTTGCAGAACCGTCAGCGCCTCGCGCTGGTGCGCCGCCCCATCGAGCAGGTTGTTGAACACATGCCGGATGACCCCGGCCGGATCGATCAGATAGGTCACCCGCCCGGGCAACAGACCCAGCACCGAGGGCACGCCAAAGGCGCGCCGCAGGGTGTTGCCGCTGTCCACAAGCAACGGGAACGGCAACTGATGGCGGCTGGCAAAGCGCTGGTGACTGGCAGCGTCATCGCCGCTGACCCCCCACACCTCGGCCCCCAGAGCCTGGAACTGGTCGTGGCCATTGCGGAAGGCACAGGCCTCGGCCGTGCAGCCCGGGGTCTCGTCCTTGGGATAGAAAAACAGGACCAGCCAGCGGCCCTCCAGGCGGTCGCTGCGGCGCTCCACTCCGGATTGATCGCACAGGGCCACCAGGGGAGCCCGCTCGCCGACAGCCACGGCCATCAACCACCTCATCAGGGGGCTTCAACCTAGACAGAGCTGGGAGCATGGGGTGGATGACACAGCAGCACGGCATGGCAGACGCGGGCGATCTCTGGCAGCAGAGCGATCTGCTGGGGCTGCTGAACGGCCAGCCTGCTCCCAGCCACACGGTTGACCTGCCACGCCTGGGCGAACCCGAGCCGGCCCCGGCAACAGCCGCAGCAGCGGCAGGGCCGCAAAGCGTGTTGATCCTGGACACCGAAACCACTGCGCTCAGTCCCAACGAAGGCAGCTGCATCGAAGTGGGGGCGATTCTGTTTGCGGTGCCACAGCGCTCAGTGCTGTCGCAGGTCTCCTTTCTGCTGCCCTGCGACCACAATCCCGCCCAGGCCATCAACGGGATCGTTGCTGCGGTGACACGCCTCGAGCAGCCCTGGCAGGCCGCGTTGGCCTTGTTCGAGGCGATGCTGCAGCACTGCGATGCGGTGCTGGCCCACAACGCCGCGTTTGACCGCCAGTGGTTCGACGCCGATGGGCCGCTGCCGGCCATCGCCAAACCGTGGATCTGCTCGATGGAGGACATCCGCTGGCCCGCCGAGCGCCAGCTCAGGGCCAACCCCTCGGTGCGTGATCTGGCGCTTGCCTACGGGGTGCCGGTCTGGGCCGCCCACCGCGCGCTGACCGACTGCATCTACCTGGCCCAGGTGCTGGAACGCTGCCCTGACCTGGAGACGTTGCTGCAGGCAGCCCTGCAACCGCGCCGCCTGTACCGGGCCCAGCTCAGCTACAACGAGCGGCATCGGGCCAAAGAAGCTGGGTTTCGCTGGAACGACCCCGTGGCCGGCGCCTGGACGCGGCGACTGAGCGACCAGGAGGCCCAGGCGCTGTCCTTCCCGGTTCAGGTGCTGGAAGGCCGCGATGGGATCCGTGCGGCCTGATCCATCCGGCCAACTGCCCAGTGCTCCCAAAACCGCAATCCATGGTCAAGCTGAAGGGTGTAACCCCAGGGCGCCATGGCCCAGCACGCCCAGCCGGCAAAGGGGCAGCTGCAACAGCAGCTGCAGCGCTGGCAGGCGGCCCGCACCTGGGCGCGGCTGATCCGTGAGGCTGAACACCTCTGGCATGTGGATGTCCGCGCGCTGCACCGCCTGGCCGCCAAGGAGCTCGGTCAGCTGCAGACCGAAGTCCCCCAGCACATGCGCTGGCGGGTCAACCGTTGGTTGCGGGGCCTGGGGGCCGCCACCCGACTCGCCTGACATAAAAAACCGCCTCTCCGGAGAGAAGCGGTCAACCAGCCCGGATCTGCAAGAGATCAAGCCATCGATGAATCGGAGCGGCGGGATTTGAACCCACGACCCCCACTACCCCAAAGTGGTGCGCTACCAAGCTGCGCTACGCCCCGCTGTCAGAGCTCGAAGCCCGACGGATGGAAGCTATCACAGCTCCCTGCGGCGCTTGATGCACTGCAGCAGCCGTGCGGTCAGCGGCTCGCGCGCCTGCCCGCCATAGCCGTTCAGGCGCAGCTGCCGGGCCAACAGGCGCAGCTCCGCCAGGCTCATCGAGGCCAGACGCAGCTCGGGCAGCTGACGCCAGGCCCTGGTTGGCGCCGGCAGGGCAGCCCCCCCCCGGCGGGCCAGCAGCGTCAGCAGGGCACCGCTGGCCATCCATTCGGGCACCAACACCACCAACACGGCCACCAGGCCGTAGAGCTCGACCAGGCCCCTCGGCAGTGGGTGCAGTGGCTTGTCCGCTTCAGGGTCGGTGGCGGGTGTGGGGCGGCTCACAGGCTCAGAGACGTTGAAGTCGACCCCGACACCGGCAGGGGCTGGCTGTGCAGCGCGGTGGACCCTTCACGCCAGCGCAGCGGGGGCTCGCCAGGCTGCAGGCGCACCGTCCAGAACACCAGGGCAAAGCAGAGGCCGATGGTGGCGACGATGGCCACGATCACCACGCGGTCAGGCAAGGGGGTCATCAGACGCTTTCGGTACGCATGCAAGTAGTGCGCTTGGGCAGTTGCTCGAGGATCAGTTGATCCCCCCGCAGGATGAGGGTCATCAGTTCATTGCGGTAGACGATTCCCACAATCGGTGCCTCGCCGCTCTGAGGCTGTTGCGCACGAAACAGGGTCATGCGGTAGCGGCCCATGAGCAGGGACGCCTGGGCGTCGTTGCGCTCGATCACCACAGGCCCCTGGTCGGCGCACAGAAAGGTCTCCTTGGTGCCGTAGTCCTCCCACCAGGGGGAGCCCATGGCCAGCAGGGGCAGCATCAGGACAGCAGCCAGCATGGCCAGCGTCAGGACAGGCGAATGGGCGCATTGTCCCCGCGCAGAACGCAGTGGGCGATGCTCCAGTCATAGGCCTGCCAGACCCTGGGGTCGAGCCTGAATGCGGCACCGGCAAACGGTTCGAGCCGCACGCCGCTGGGCTCGGCCGAGCAGTAGGGCCGACTGCCCGGTTTGGCCAGGTACTGCTGGTGGTACTCCTCAGCCGCAAAGAAGGGCACATCGCCGCGGATCTCCGTGGTGATCGCCGCAAAACCCGCCTCTGCAAGCTGGTGTTGGTACTGGTCACGGCTGGCCAGGGCCAGCTGCAGCAGCTCTGGATCGTCAACAAAGATGCAGGAGCGGTACTGGCTGCCGCGGTCATTGCCCTGACGGTCGCCCTGGGTCGGGTCATGACATTCCCAGAACAGCTTCAGCAGGTCGCTGAAATGGACTTCGCGCTCATCCCAGACGACCCGCACCACCTCGGCGTGCCCGGTGGCGCCACTGCAGACCTGCTGGTAGGTCGGGGCTGGCAACGCACCGCCGGCATAACCGACGGCGGTGGTGACCACCCCTGGCAGGCGCCAGAAGCCTTTTTCGGCCCCCCAAAAGCAACCGCAGCCGAACTGGGCTTCGGCCTGATGGGCCTGGGGAGGAGCCGTGATCGGCGTCCCCAGCACCGCATGCACCCCAGCGGCCACAGGCCGACCATCGTTCCGAAACAGACCGAACACAACGTCGCTATCAGCGCTGGCCACCCTAGGCAGAACCGGGAGAGGGGGAGGACGCCGCGCGTGGTTCCAGGGCGATGTGATTCAGCAGGGTGGTGGTGAAGGCGAACAGCAGAAACGGCAGCGACAACACCAGGATCAGGCCCACGCCCACCAGGGCGAACAGGGGGCGGCTGGCCCCCATCAGCGCCAGACCAGCGGCAAGGCTGACGAAGATCACCGCCATCCAGATCAGAATCTGGGCATAAATGTCGCCGAAGGTGAGGGTGCATCGCAGCTGATAACGCTGCACCGGCGACGGTTGGCCGGTTTGGGGCGACGAGACCATGGTCAGGCCTACTGGTGGAGACGGTGGCCCCACCTAAGCCCGATTCGGGGCGCCTGGCAGGGGGGCCGCAACACTCGTTCAGACCCTGGCTCAGGACTGCGGCAGGGCCACCGTGCTCTGCAGCTGCTGTGCAGCCTGTTGTCGCTCCCAGAGCCTGCGGTACGTCCCCTCCACGGCCAGCAGATCCTGATGCAGACCCTGCTGCACCAGCCGGCCGTTCTCGAGCACGAGAACCCGGTCCGCACCTGCGGCCGCCGAGAGCTGGTGGCTGATCATCAGCACCGTCCGGCCACCGACCCTGCCGGACTGCTGGCGCACGGACTGCAGGATTTCGGCGGCCGTCGTGTTGTCGACACTGGCCAGGGCATCGTCGAGCACCAATAGCGGCGCCTCGAGCAGCAGGGCCCGTCCCAGGGCGGTGCGCTGTCGCTGGCCACCGCTGAGCGTGATCCCCCGTTCACCCACCAGGGTCTGGTAGCCATCGGGGAAGCCCTTGATGTCAGCTTCGAGTCGGGCCTGGCGGGCGACCCGTTCGACCTGGGACATCGGCGCCGACGGATCGCCATAGCGGAGGTTGTCGGCCAGGGTGGACGTGAACAGAAACCCCTCCTGGGGCACCAGGGCCACCTGACGGCGCAGGTCGTCCAACGCCAGAGCGGTCACATCCACACCATCGATCAGCAGCTGCCCGCACGGCACCTCCACCAGGCGGCCCAGGGCCCGCGCCAGGGTGGTCTTGCCACACCCCACAGGGCCGACCACCGCCACCAGCTCACCGGGCTCGAGCGCAAAGCTGACATCAACCAGGGCCGGCCGGGTTGCGCCGGGGTAGTGAACGGTGAGGCCGCGGGCCTCGACCCGTCCGCGGGGATCTGCAGGCACGGGCCGAGGGGCTGGCGGCGAGACGATCCGGGGCACCCGGCTGAGCAGATCCTGCACCCGCTCAAGGCTGACCTGACCGGTCTGAAAGGTGTTGAGGGTGAAGCCGAGCAAGGCCGTCGGAAAAACCAGGCGCTCGACGAACAGGATCAGGGCGACCAGATCGCCAATTGTCAGACGGCCGCTCTCGAGCTGGCCGCTGCCCAGGGCCAGCAACAACAGCAGGCTCAGGGACGAGATTCCCTCCAGAAGGGGAAAGAGGGTGCTTCGGGTGCGGGCCAAGTTCAGCGCAGCATCGCGGTAGACGCGGTTGCGCCCGGCGAACGCGGCTTGCTCGGTGGGCTCCTGGCCGTAGATCTTGATGGCGCTGATGCCGCTGAGGTCTTCCTGCACCAGATCGCTGAGTCCGGCGAGGGCCTCCTGCTGTCGGCGCTGCTGGCGCATCATGCGGCCGCCAAACAGACGGACCACCAGCAGCATCACCGGATACAGGCCGACGGCAGCCAGGCTGAGCCAGGGGTCGATCGCCAGCATGGCCGGCAGTGTCAGGGCGTAGGCCAGGGCGGTGTTGGTCAGACTCAACACGGCAAAACCCAGCAGCCGCCTGACGTTCTCGACGTCGCTGGTGGCTCGGCTGATCACCTCGCCGCTGCCGGTGGTCTGCACCCAGCCCGGCTCCTGCAACAGCAGATGGTCAAAGATGCGTTGCTTGAGATCGGCCTCGACCTGACGTCCGACGCCGAACACCAGCATCCGCGACACCAGGCGCACCGCCCCCATCAGGCTGGCCAGCACCCCGATCAGCAGGGCCTGGCGCAACACATCGGCCAGGGCAAACCCGTCCTGGAGGTCATCGACAACCCCTCGCACCAGCAAGGGAATGCTCACGCTCAGCAGATTGACCACCACCAGGGCTGCCATGCCCAGCAGCACGATCCGCCGATGGGGCCGCAGGTAACGCAGGATCAGGGCCAGCCGTGGAGCAGCCATGGGCACCATCAGGGCGGCAGAGTCAGGGCCAACCTAAAGACCGGCGGCAGCGGCCATGGGCAGCACGGACCAGAGCCACCCCCTGTACGACAGCGATCGCGACACCGTCGATCGCCTGCTGGCGGCAGAGACCCCCAGCGATGCTGATCTGATTGATGCGGCCCGTTTGCTGATGCGGTATCAGGGGTTCCCGGGCGCCCGGGATCTGCAGGATGACCTCACCAAGGCGCTGCGCCTGTGGGGTCTGGACCTGGACAGCCTGCAACGCAGAACCAGGGCCCTCTGGGCTGGGGGTTACCGACCGGTACCGGCCGCAGCCGATGCCGTGGGGTCGGGATTTGACACCACCGATCAGGACAACGGCTGAATTGGCGTCTCAAACCCCTCGCCAATCCGGCCCCCTTCGGGTGATAGTGGAAACGTCCCCATCACCCGGCCCGGCGTGCCCTGCACCCGGGCTTTTTTCTGCCTTGTCCCCGGTTGAGCGATGACCGAATCACGTCTCTCACCGGTCCTGCTCGAGCAACTGCTGCAGGGCCGCGATCTCAACGCCGAACAGGCCGCCCAGTTGATGCGGCTGTGGTTGCAGGGGGAGGTGGAACCGGTGCTGACCGGCGCCCTGCTGGCCGGTCTGCGGGCCAAAGGAGTCAGCGGTGCCGAGCTGGCGGCCATGGCCACGGTGCTGCGGGATGCCTGTGCGCTGCCCGCCGAACGGCCGCCCAAGGCCCTGGTGGACACCTGTGGCACGGGCGGCGCCAGTGTTGAGAGCGGACTGGAAAGCTTCAACATCTCGACCGCCGTCGCCTTCACGGCGGCCGCCTGCGGTGTCACCGTGGCCAAGCACGGCAACCGCAGTGCCAGCGGGCGGGTGGGCTCGGCCGATGTGCTGGAAGCCCTCGGGCTCAACCTGGCGGCCCCCACCGCAGTTGCCCTGCAGGCCCTGGACAGCACCGGGGTGACTTTTCTGTTTGCTCCCGGTTGGCACCCATCCCTGGCGGGATTGGCACCACTGCGCCGTGCCCTGGGGGTGCGCACCGTGTTCAACCTGCTGGGCCCCCTGGTCAACCCCCTGCGCCCCGAAGCCCATGTGCTGGGGGTGGCGCGGGCCGATCTGCTCGATCCGATGGCCGAGGCCCTGCGGCAGCTGGGCATGCAACGGGCCGTGGTGGTTCACGGCCATGGTGGGCTTGACGAGGCCACCCTGTCCGGACCCAGCGAGCTGCGCATCCTCAGCGCCGGCACCATTCGCAGCGAACAGCTCGACCCGGCTGCCCTGGGGCTGGCGTCGGCCGGTGGCGATGCCCTGCGCGGGGGTGACCTGGCCACCAACAGCCAGATCCTCCAGGCGGTCCTGCAGGGTCAGGGCACCCCGGCGCAACGGGATGTGGTCGCCCTGAACACGGCGCTGGTGCTGTGGGTTGCCGATCGTTGCGAGGGGTTTGGCGAAGGCGTCACCCTGGCCGCCGAAGCCCTGGCCAGCGGTGCCGCCTGGCAACGACTCGAAGCCCTGCGCAGCGCTCTGGACCACAGCGCTGGAGGATGAGCGCTGGAGGATGATGGCCGGATGACGCTGATGCCGACGTCCTTGAGCGCGAACCCGGAACACCCTGCGCCCACCGAGGGCCTGTTGGTCCTGGCCGATGGCACCCTGCTGCGCGGCCAGGCCTTCGGAGCACGGGGGACGGTCATCGGCGAGGTGGTGTTCAACACAGGCATGACCGGTTATCAGGAGGTCATCACGGACCCCAGCTATGCCGGCCAGTTGGTCACCTTCACCTATCCGGAACTGGGCAACACCGGCGTCAACGCGGCTGACCGCGAAGCTGAGCGGCCCCACGCCCGGGGGGTGATCGCCCGCGAGCTGTCACCGGTGGCCAGCAGCTGGCGTGCCGAAGGCAGCCTTGACGATTGGCTTGCCCAGCACGGCGTGGTGGGCATCCGCGGCATTGACACACGGGCCCTGGTGCGCCATTTGCGCCAAGGCGGGGCCATCAATGGCGCCATCAGCAGCGATGGCACCGCCCCCGCCCAGCTGCTGGCGCAGGTGCGCTCGGCACCGACGATGGGGGGCCTCAATCTGGCGGCCGCGGTCAGCACCGCCACCCCCTACACCTGGGACAGCCTGTGCGCAGCTGGGTTCGACCAGCGCCAACGGCAGCAGCCCGGCCATCCCTACCGGGTGGTGGCGATCGACTTCGGCATCAAGCGCGCCATTCTCGAACGGCTGGTCGCCCATGGCTGCACGGTGCAGGTGCTGCCGGCCAGCGCCAGCCTGGACGAGGTGCTGGCCCTGAACCCCGAGGGTGTCTTTCTCTCCAACGGCCCGGGCGATCCGGCGGCGGTCAGCAGCGGCATCACCCTGGCCAAGGGGCTCCTTCAGCAGAACGATCTGCCCGTGTTCGGCATCTGTCTGGGCCATCAGATCCTGGGGCTGGCCCTGGGGGGCACCACCTTCAAGCTGGGTTACGGCCACCGGGGCCTCAACCACCCCTGCGGCAGTCCTGGTGAGGTGGAGATCACCAGCCAAAACCACGGCTTCGCCATCGACCCCGATTCGCTTCCAGCAGACCGGGTCGCGATCACCCACCTGAACCTCAACGACCGCACCGTGGCCGCCCTGGCCCTGCACGCCCAGCCCGTGTTCGGGGTCCAGTACCACCCTGAAGCCAGCCCCGGCCCCCATGACGCGGACCACCACTTTGGCCGCTTCACCGCCCTGATGGCCGAACGGCGCTGAGGCCCGGCAACCACCGCTGACGGCAGCGGCAGTTCGCGCCGGCGCACACAATTTTGTTGCGAGGGCGACCAACCCGGATTTGCTCACTACACTTCGGCCCAACGCCTAAAAGGAGCCTGGAGCCATCGTCGACCTGCAGCGATTGACAGTCTCCCTGCGGGGAGGTTTCGAGCAGCAGGCCCACTGCCAGCTGTTCCAGTTCACCGGCCAGTTGGATGCCTATTCCGACAAACAGTTCAGCGACTTCATCGGCAGCCACCGGAGTGCCACGCCCCAGCCGCTGGTGATCGATCTGAGCCGGATCGACTTTCTCGATTCGTCCGGGCTGGGCGCCCTGGTGCAGCTAGCCAAGGATTTGCAGACCAGCAAGCACCCGTTCGTGGTCGTGGGCAACGCCCGGGTGGTCCAGACGGTGAAGCTGGTGCGACTGGAAGAGTTTCTGCATCTTCAAAGCGACCTCGACAGCGCCCTTGACCAGTTCGCCGCCTGAACCACCGGGCCCAGAGCAGGCGCAGGCATCGAGCAACTGGCTCAGGGGACTGACCGCAAGGCCGCCGCAACGCGATCTGGGCCCCCTGCAACTGGCGTGGCTCGGGGATGCGATCTGGGAATTGCATCAGCGGCTGCACCACTGCCGCGTGCCTGCCCAGTCCAAGGATCTGCACCAGGCCGTGGTGGCTGCGGTGCGGGCCGACGCCCAATCCCGGCTGCTGCAACAGCTCGAACCCCTGCTCAGACAAGCCGAGCTGGATCTGGTGCGGCGGGCCCGAAACCGGGCCGGTCCAGGACCGCGTCGGGGAGAGGCTGCCAGCTACGGCCAGGCGACCGGTTTTGAAGCCTTGCTGGGATGGCTGTTCCTCCACGATCCGGCCCGGCTGGTCGAACTGCTAGATCACTTGAAGGAGAACGCCCCATAACCCCTCGCCCCGAACATCATGAGCCCTCGTTTTCAACGCCGTCCGGAACGCCGGAGCGGCCCCGGGGGACCCGGCCGCCCCGCTTCCGGAGGGGACCGCAGTTGGGGGGCAGGCAAGCCCGAATGGCGTCCCCAGCCCCGGGGTGCCTGGCGCGGTGAGGGTCGCAGCGACGACCGCCCTGAGGGTCGGGGGGAAGGCCGGGGAGAGGGTCGCCCCCAAGGCCGCTACGAGGGCCGCGCTGAAGGGCGCACTGGAGGCCGGCCCGACCGCCGCCCCGAGCGTCGAAGCGAGGGACGCTTTGAAGGACGCTTCGAACGCCGCTTTGAAGGCGGTCCGCCGCCCCGTGGCGATCGCCGCTCGGGACCGGAGCGTCCCGGTCCCCGATTTGGCGATCGCCCCCCCCTGCGTCGCAGCGGCGACCGCGACGCGAGCCACGAGCGCAGACCCCTGCGCAGCCGCGATGAACGCCCAGGCCGTCCCGAGCGCTTTGGCTTGCGTCGCGACCCCCGCCGCGAGGGCCCGCGTGATGGCTGGCGCCGCCCCGAAGAGGACAGCAAGCCCCAGGGTGAATCCCAGAGCCTCGGCGCCGAGCCCCCCAGCGACCTGATCTGGGGGCGCCATTCGGCCCAGGCGGCCCTGGAGAGCGGCAGGCCGATCCACCGGATCTGGTGCACCGGTGAAATGCGTCACAGCCCCCGCTTTCTGCAGCTGCTGCGGGAGGCCAAGGCATCCGGAGTGCTGGTCGAAGAGGTGACCTGGGCCCGGCTGGGGCAGCTCACCGGTGGGGCGGTGCACCAAGGGATCGTGCTGCAGAGCGCTGCCGCCGAAACCCTTGATCTGACCACCCTGATCGAAGGCTGCGGCCAGATCGGCGAAGCGCCCTTGCTGATGGCGATCGACGGCCTCACCGATCCCCACAACCTGGGGGCGATCGTGCGCAGTGCCGAAGCCCTGGGCGCCCACGGCATGGTGCTGCCGCAGCGGCGCAGCGCCGGCCTGACCGGCTCGGTGGCCAAGGTTGCCGCCGGCGCGCTCGAGCATCTGCCGGTGGCCCGGGTGGTCAACCTCAACCGCGCCCTCGACACCCTCAAGCAGGAGGGTTACCGGGTGGTGGGGCTCGCCTCCGAAGGGAATCTGACGCTGGAGGAAGCGGATCTGGCCGGCCCCCTGGTGGTGGTGACCGGATCGGAGGGTGATGGCCTGTCGCTGCTCACCCGCCGCAGCTGCGACCAGCTGGTGCGCATCCCCCTGCGCGGAGCCACACCCAGCCTCAACGCCTCGGTGGCGACAGCCCTGTTGCTCTACGAAATTGCGCGCCGCGGCTGGATGACCGGGCTCAAGGGCCAGGCCCCGGCCCCCCGGATCAGCCGGCCCCAGCTGCCGACCAAAGCCGCCACTGAGGCGCCTGCGGCGGCAGAACCTGTGGCAGCGGAAGCTGTGGCACCTGAGCTAGAGCTGACTGAAACCCTGGAGCTGGAGGTGACTGAGACCCTCGAGCAGCCCATGGAGGCCGAAGCAACCGAGCCCACGGCACTGCAGGCCGATGGACCTGGACCCGACTGGCCCGATCCGGCCAGCGGCGATGGCAGCGAGAGCGATGTCAGCGAGAGCCCCTTCTCCAGCGACATCAGCCTTTGATCACGGCACAATGGAGCGAGTCCCGCCATGCCGTTGATGAATCCCCTGTTGCAGCCCGTGCGCAGCTGCGCCAACGGCTTGGGGCTTGCCTGGTGGGCGCGGGTGGAGACCCGCTCGCCGAACGTGACCTACTGGTTCGGCCCGTTCGTCCGCCGCAGCACGCTGGATGCGGAGCTACCGGCTTTTCTGGCGGACCTCAGTTCCGAAGCTCCGGGTGACATGCACCACGAGGTGCTGCGCACCCGTCGCGGCGAACCCCTCACCGAGCCCGGCTGATAGCGTCCCAGCAGACGAGCACAGGGTGGATGGGCATTGCCGCGTGGCGTGAACAACTGCGCAAGGGGGAGGTGTCGGCCCGGGAACTCACCGAACAGCATCTGGCCCGCATCGACGCCGTCGATCCGACCGTGCATGCGTTTCTGGAGGTCACCGCCGACCGGGCACGCGCCGATGCCGAGCGCATCGATACGGCCCGCGCCGCCGGTGAGACACTGCCACCGCTGGCGGGCATCCCCCTGGCGATCAAGGACAACCTGTGCACCCAGGGCATCCGCACCACTTGCTCCAGCCGCATGCTGGAAACCTTCGTGCCCCCGTACGAGTCCACGGTCACCGAGCGCCTGTGGCAGGCCGGTGCCGTGCTGCTGGGCAAGACCAACCTGGACGAGTTCGCCATGGGCAGCTCGACCGAAACCTCGGCCTTCGGGCCCAGCCGCAATCCCTGGAATCCCGAGCGGGTGCCCGGCGGCAGTTCCGGTGGCAGCGCGGCGGCGGTGGCTGCCGGTGAATGCGTCGCGTCCCTGGGCTCGGACACGGGCGGCTCGATCCGCCAGCCCGCCGCCTTCTGCGGGGTGGTGGGCTTCAAACCCACCTACGGCCGGGTGAGCCGCTGGGGTCTGGTGGCCTTCGCCAGCTCCCTGGATCAGGTGGGCCCCTTCACCACCAGCGTCGCCGACAACGCCGAACTGCTGCAGGTGATCGCCGGCGCCGACCCCAAGGACGCGACATGCCTCAAGGCGCCTGTGCCCGATTACGTGGCCGCCCTTGGCCAACCGGTCAAAGGGCTGCGCGTGGGGCTGATCAAGGAATGCTTCGCGCAGGAGGGTCTCGATCCTGCAGTCAAGGCATCGGTGCTGGCCGCAGCCGCCCAGCTCGAAGCCCTGGGTTGTGAGCTGGTGGAGGTGAGCTGCCCGCGCTTCAACGCCGGCATCGCCACCTATTACGTGATCGCCCCGTCGGAAGCCAGTGCCAACCTGGCCCGTTACGACGGCGTCAAATACGGCTACCGGGCCACAGCGGGCGACACAGCCGCCGCCAGCCTGGCCGAGATGACGGCCCTGAGCCGTTCCCAAGGCTTCGGCGATGAAGTCAAGCGGCGGATCCTGATCGGCACCTATGCCCTGTCGGCCGGGTACGTGGATGCTTACTACAAGAAGGCCCAGCAGGTGCGGACCCTGATTCGCCGCGACTTTGATGCGGCTTTTGCCGGGGTCGATGTGCTGCTGACCCCCACCTCGCCGACCACCGCCTTCGGCTTTGGGGCCCATGCCGATGATCCTCTGGCGATGTACCTGGCGGATCTGCTGACGATTCCGGCCAACCTGGCCGGACTGCCGGCGATCAATGTGCCCTGTGGCTTTGATCAGCAGGGGTTGCCGATCGGCCTGCAGCTGATCGGCAACGTGCTGGCCGAAGAGCGGGTGCTGCAGGTGGCCCATCACTACGAACAGGCAGCGCAGGTCATGGCCAGCCGGCCAGTGGCAGCCCTGGTGCCCTGAAGCCGAGGCAGACCCCGGGCAGACACCAGATCTGGTGCCCCTCCCCTAGGCTGAGACGCCCGCTGCGCGCTCTGTGGTGTTCGTTCCCCTCCACAACCACAGCGACTACAGCCTGCTGGACGGGGCCAGCCAGCTGCCGGCCATGGTCGATCGGGCGATCGAACTGGGCATGCCGGCCCTGGCCCTGACCGACCACGGCGTCATGTACGGCGCCATCGAACTGCTCAAGCTCTGCACCAAGGCGGGCATCAAGCCGATCATCGGCAACGAGATGTATGTCATCAACGGTTCCCTTGATGACCCCAATCCACCCAAGAAGGAGCGCCGCTACCACCTGGTGGTTCTGGCCAAGAACGCAACCGGCTACCGCAACCTGGTCAAGCTGACCAGCATCAGCCATCTCAAGGGCATGCGTGGCCGCGGCATCTTTTCCCGCGCCTGCATCGACAAGGCCACCCTCAAGGCCCACAGCGAGGGCCTGATCGTGGCCACCGCCTGCCTGGGCGGTGAGATTCCCCAGGCGATCCTGCGGGGCCGGCCCGAGGTGGCCCGCGACGTGGCCCGCTGGTACCAGGAGGTGTTCGGCGAGGACTTTTACCTGGAAATCCAGGACCACGGGGGCATCGAGGACCGCATCGTCAACACCGGGATCGCCCAGATCGGTGCCGAACTGGGCATCGAGCTGGTGGCGACCAACGACGCCCACTACCTGAGCGTCGGCGATGTGGAGGCCCACGACGCCCTGCTGTGCGTGCTGACCGGCAAGTTGATCAGTGACGAGAAGCGCCTGCGCTACACGGGCACTGAATACATCAAGAGCGAAGCCGAGATGCTGCAGCTGTTCGCTGATCATCTCGAGCCCGACGTGATTGCGCGCGCCGTGGCCAACACCGCCCGCGTGGCCGAGAAGGTGGAGGACTACGACATCCTCGGGCGCTACCAGATGCCGCGCTTCCCGATCCCCGAAGGCTTCACAGCGCCCAGCTACCTGCGCCATGTGAGCGAGCAGGGCCTGCGCCAGCGGCTGGGCCTGGGCGACGGGGAAGCCTTCGATCGGACCTATGGCCAGCGGCTCGATTTCGAGTTGCAGGTGATGGAGCAGATGGGCTTTCCCACCTACTTCCTGGTGGTGTGGGACTACATCCGCTTCGCCCGCGACAACGGCATCCCCGTGGGGCCCGGCCGCGGCTCGGCGGCCGGCTCGCTGGTGGCCTACGCCCTGGGCATCACCAACATCGATCCGGTCACCAACGGCCTGCTGTTCGAGCGCTTCCTGAATCCCGAGCGCAAGTCGATGCCGGATATTGACACCGACTTCTGCATCGCCCGCCGCGGCGAGGTGATCGACTACGTCACCCAGCGCTACGGCGACGACAAGGTCGCCCAGATCATCACCTTCAACCGCATGACCTCCAAGGCCGTGCTCAAGGATGTGGCCCGGGTGCTGGATATTCCCTACGGCGATGCCGATCGGCTGGCCAAGCTGATTCCGGTGGTGCGCGGCAAACCCGCCAAGCTCAAGGAGATGATCGGCGATGAATCACCAGCTCCTGAATTTCGCGACAAGTATCAAAACGACCCCAAGGTAAAGCACTGGGTCGATCTGGCGATGCGCATCGAGGGCACCAACAAGACCTTCGGCGTGCACGCCGCTGGCGTCGTGATCGCCGCCGAACCGCTCGATGAAGTGGTGCCGCTGCAGCGCAACAACGACGGCCAGGTGATCACCCAGT
>CAZJIF010000033.1:0-17220 GCA_964546045.1 uncultured Klebsiella sp.
AGTCGTGGCCAATAAGTGGCCAGCACATCGTTATGCATCGGTGATGGCTGGCCCCGCCAATCGACTGTGTTCTGCCTCTGATAGTTGCTGTACTGTTGCTAGTTTGCTGCAGATCTGATAAGAAGGCGGCAAAAAGGAGAGTGACGTGAACGGCCTCTGCTTCAATGCAGCCAATCATTCGTTGTTTTTAGGCCTTGGGTTGAGGTTGCGGGTTGATCTTGCATTGGCCCCTGGACTGGTTGTGGCGTTGGTCAGTGCAGTTTTGCTGGAAGCTTCTGCTCCTCGACGACTGTTGGCCCAGCCAGTGGTAGCCAATGTTGAAAATACACCTGCTGTACCGATAGAGCAGGTGAGTCGGCAACCATCGTTGGCGCAGGCCCCTGCCCCCACCGCTCAGGAGCAGCCGAATACGCATAACAAGGTCGAGGAAGCGGCCAAAAAGAAGGGCAAGCCCAGTGTTTACGGAATGGCGACGAAACCTGGTTTCTATGCCCTCGTTGAACAAACCTCCTCCTGGGTCTTTCCTCGTACCGGAGCGGCCTGGGGGACCGGCGCTGCGTCTGGTGCCACCTTCGTGGGCTTTGGAGTGTTGGGCAACATCAAGGGGAGCAAAGACAATCTGCTCAACTGGTCAGCCCAGCTCGGTCCATTGTTTCAGCACATCTACAACGTGCCAGGTCGTGATCAAACGCCCTTGCGCATGGATGTGTCTGCTACTCTCTCGCCGTTAAGGGGTGATGATCTCAATATCTATGTTAATTGGCGTGGAGTGGCTGGTCTCGATGGCTCTGACCAGCGGCGTTTTATTAACACTGTCAGGGCTGGCGTTGTCTACTCCTTTGCCGGTAGTCGCATCATTCCCGATTTGATCGAGGAAATCAACCTCCCGGAGCGTGGTTTCTATGCCCGCGTGCAGCCTGGTTGGGTTTTTGATCTTCAAGGCCAGCTGACTCAAGTGGAAACTCAGGCCTACCTTGGTCTGGCAGAAACTTGGTATCCGTTCACGTTTGCTGTGGAGGTCGGGCCGCAGTTCATTCAGAGTTCCGGTCGCGAGCTACAGACTACGCTGGGAAGTTTCTTTGACTTCGGCTATGTGATCAATTCGAAGACTCGTGCCTTCGTTCGTTACAGGCCTGGCTTGTCCTTTGGTGGCAATGCTTACCCTGCTGCTACCCAAGTTCTTCAGGCTGGCCTGAACTACCGCTTCTGAACGGTCTGGGTCTGTACTGGTTTTCGAACGTCGTCCATGTTCAGACGTTGAATAGGAACTCCATCACATCACCCTCGGCGACGATGTAGTCCTTGCCTTCGGCCCGCAGCCAACCTTTGTTGCGGGCTTCAACCAGCGAACCGGCTTCGAGCAGCTGCTTGTAGCCGATCGTCTGGGCGCGAATGAAGCCCCTCTCAAAGTCGGTGTGAATCACGCCGGCGGCCTGGGGGGCGCTCATGCCGGCGGTGATCGTCCAGGCCCGGGTTTCCTTCTCGCCGGTGGTGAAATAGGTGCGCAGGCCCAGCAGTTTGTAGGTGGCCCGGATCAGGCTGGCCAGACCGCCCTCTTCGACGCCCAGGCCCGCCAAAAATTCGGCCCGGTCCTCTTCGGGCAGTTCGATCAGCTCGGCCTCCACCTGCGCTGAAATCCGCACGGTTTCGGCTCCCTCTGTCGCGGCCAGTTGGGCCACTGCCGTGCAGTAGGCGTTGCCAGCTGCCAGGTCGTCTTCTGAGACGTTGGTGGCATAAATGATCGGTTTGGCCGTCAGCAGACCCAGCGGCTTGAGCAACGGGGCCTCTTCCTCGCTCAGGTCGACACTGCGGGCGGCTCCGCCCTGCTCGAGCACCTGTTGGATGCGGGCCAGGGCCCCATCTTCAAGCTGGGCTTCCTTGCTGGTGCGCACTTGTTTGACCAGGCGCTCACGGCGTTTTTCGACCTGGCTCAGATCTGCAAGGCCCAGCTCCAGGTTGATCACTTCGGCATCGCGCACCGGATCGACCGAGCCGGAAACGTGGATCACGTCGTCGTTTTCAAAACAGCGCACCACGTGCACGATCGCGTCGACTTCGCGGATGTTGGCCAGGAACTTGTTGCCAAGCCCTTCGCCCTGGCTGGCACCTTTGACCAACCCGGCGATGTCGACAAACTCGACCCGGGTCGGAATGATTTCCTTGCTGCCGCTCAGGTCGCTGAGCTGCTGCAGCCGCCCATCGGGAACAGCCACCACCCCGGAGTTGGGCTCGATGGTGCAGAAGGGGTAGTTGGCGGCTTCTGCCTGGGCGTTGGCCACCAGGGCATTGAACAGGGTCGACTTGCCGACGTTGGGCAGACCGACGATTCCGGCTTTAAGCATCCTCGAAATCTACGGGCCGGGGTTCGCCCCGCAGCCGGGTCCCCTTGCCCGCGAGACTGGGAGCAGCAGCGCTGCCGGTCATTTCCACGTTGACGCCCTCCAAACCGGTCAATCCCTCCTCCAGGCCGCAGAGCCCGGCCGCTGTGCCTGCCGAGCCCCGGCCGCTGTGGCGTCGTCGCCGGTTGTGGATCGGCGTCTCTGTCGTCGCCTTGGTTGTGGCTGGCGTTGGTGCTGCCCAGTGGCGCCGCGGCAGCGAGCAGAGCGCGGCACTGGCCCGTTACACCGTGCTGGCCCAGCGGGGCAGCCTGCCGGGGGTGATCTCGGCCACCGGTGAACTCGATGCGATCGAGCGGGTCAATGTCAGCCCCAAGCGACAGGGTGTCCTGGCTCAGTTGCTGGTGGATGAGGGGGATCAGGTGCGTCAGGGGCAGGCCCTTGCTCTGATGGACAAGGGCGATCTGCAGGATCGGCGCCAGGAGCTCGAGGCCAACCTGCGCTCCGCCACCGCCAATCTGCAGCGCAGTCGCAGCGAATGGCAGCGCCGTCAGCAGCTGTACCGCAGTGGGGCGATCAGTGCAGACGACTACAACCGGGCTCTGGCCGCCTATCGCGTTGACCAGGCCGCCCTGGCCGCAGCCCGCGAGCGGCTTGAACAGCGCCATGTGGAACGGGATGACCTGGTCGTTCGCGCACCGTTCGCTGGCCTGATCAGCCAGCGCTATGCCGATCGTGGCGCCTTCGTGACGCCGACCACCACCGCCTCCAGCAGCCTGGGTGCAACCAGCTCCTCGATCGTGGAGGTGGCGCGGGGCCTTGAGGTGGTAGCCAAGGTGCCCGAAAGCGATGTGGGCCGCCTGCGCGTCGGCCAGCCCGCCAGTGTCCAGGTGGATGCCTTTCCCGACCGGCGCTTTGCCGCCCGCATCCGCCAGATCGCCCCGCGGGCGATCAAGACCAACAACGTCAATTCCTTTGCGGTCAAGCTGACGTTTGTCGACCCGGTTCCGCAGCTGCGCATCGGCATGACCGCTGAGGTCGACTTCCAGATCGGCCAGGTTCCGCCCCAGACCCTGGTGCCCACCGTGGCGGTGGTCACCGAGGAGGGTCGCCCTGGGGTGCTGCTGGTGGGCCAGGGCAATCAGCCCAGATTCCAGCCGGTGGAACTGGGCATGAGCAGCGGCCGCAGCACCCAGATCCTGAATGGCCTGGCCCCGGGAACCCGGGTGTTCATCGATCTGCCGCCCTGGGCCAACAAGAAGCGCTAACCCGCGCCCAGCAGCCGGCGGGCCGCTTCGACAATGCGGCCCGAGGCCTGTCCATCGCCGAACGGGTTGTGGGCTCGGGCCATGGCGTCGTAAGCCGCAGGGTCGTCGAGCAGGGTTGAGGCTTCGCGCACGATCGCGTCGCTGTCGGTGCCGATCAGCCGGGCTGTCCCGGCGTCGACGGCTTCGGGGCGTTCGGTGGTGCGGCGCAGCACCAGCACCGGCTTGCCCAGGGCAGGGGCTTCTTCCTGGATGCCGCCCGAATCGCTTAGCACCAGCGTGGCCTCGCGCAGGGCCGCCACCAGGCGGTCGTAATCGAGCGGTTCGCACAGGTGGGCGCGGGGGTGCTGGCCCAGCAGGGCCTGCAGCGGTTCGCGCACCGTCGGGTTGCGGTGCAGCGGCAGCAGGATCACCAGATCCGCATACCGCTCCAACAACTGCTGCAGTCCCGCGCCGATCTGCAGCAGGCGTTCGCCCCAGTTTTCGCGGCGGTGCACGGTCACCAGGATCAAGCGCTGCCGCGTGGGATCGAACCCATCGAGCACAAACGGCGGGGCCTGCTGGGCCATCAGCAACAGCGCATCGATCACGGTGTTGCCGGTGGTCAGCACCTCGCCCACCACCCCCGAGGCCCTGCAGTTGGCCGCCGAGCGTTCGGTGGGGGCAAAGTGCAGCTGGGCCAGCTGCGAGATCAGGCGCCGATTGGCCTCTTCAGGAAAGGGGTCCAGCAGGTTGTCGGTGCGCAGCCCCGCTTCGACATGCCCCACGGGGATCTGTTCGTAAAATGCCGCCAGGGCTGCGGCAAAGGCGGTGGTGGTGTCGCCCTGCACCAGCACCAGATTTGGACGGTGGCTGCTGAACTCCTGCCGCAGCCCTTCCAGAGCTGCGCAGGTGATGTGGGTCAGGGTCTGCTTGGGCGCCATCAGCGCCAGATCGTGGTCGGCCGCCAGACCGAACAGCTCCATCACCTGGGTCACCATTTCGCGGTGCTGACCCGTCAGCACCACCCGGGTAGCGAAATCGTCTGCCCGCTGAAAGGCCTGAATCACCGGTGCCAGCTTGATCGCCTCAGGCCGGGTGCCCAGCACGATCGTCACCAGGGGGAGGGGCGTCAAGGCTCTGCGGCGCACCAATGCCCACTGTGTCATGGGGGTGGGCCCGTGGTTGCAGGGCCCTGACAAGGGCGGCGATCGACGCGAAGCTGGAGGCCGCTGCCGTTGGCCGCTGCGATGCCTCCGTCCGAGTCCCCCAGCCTGTTCCCGCGCACCAGTCCATTTCCGGCTGCCGGTCCACCGCCGTCAGCCGTACCGGCCGCACCGCCCGCACCGCCAGCAGCAGCGCCGCCGGCCCCGTCACCTGCCGCCGGGGCGGCGGCGCTCGAAGCGATCGTGCGCCTGGCCCACGACAAGGGGTATTCGGATGTGCACTTGGGGGTTGGCGAGGAGCCCCGCTTTCGCCACCGCGGCGAGATGGTGCGCAGTGGGCTGCCGGTGACCGATGCGGCCACCTTTGGTCGTTGGCTGCGGGAGATCCTCAGTCCTGCCGCGATCGACCGCTTTCAGCGGGAGCTCGAATTTGACGGCTCCCATGCGTTCAGCTTTGTGCGGGTGCGCATCAACCTGCTCGATTCGCTGCGGGGCCAGGCGATGGTGTTGCGCCTGATTCCCCAGACGATCGCCAGCCTCGAGGACCTCAACCTGCCAGCGGTGCTCAAGGAGCTGGCGGCCAGGCCCAAGGGCCTGATTCTGGTGACCGGCCCCACCGGCTCGGGCAAAAGCACCACCCTGGCGGCGATGATCGACTGGATCAACCGCACGCTGTGCCGCCACATCCTCACCATCGAGGATCCCGTCGAGTTCGTGCACGACAGCCACCAGTCCCTGGTGCGGCACCGGGAGGTGGGGCAGCACACGCGCCAGTTTCACAACGCGTTGCGGGCAGCCCTGCGTGAAGACCCCGACGTGATCCTGATCGGTGAGATTCGCGACCAGGAGACCCTGGCCACAGCCCTCGAGGCGTCGCAGACCGGCCACCTGGTGTTCGGCACGCTGCACACCAATTCGGCCGTGCGCACGATCGAGCGCATCCTGGGGCTGTTCCCCGCCGCCGAGCAGGACGTGATCCGCCGCGCGGTGTCCGAGGCCCTGCTGGGGGTGGTGGCCCAGGGGCTGCTCAGGACCAGCGACGGCAAGCGGTGCGCCTATCACGACATCCTGATCAACACCGATGCCTGCAAGGACTACATCCAGCAGGGCGAGCTCGAGGCGATCGAAGAGATCATGGCCCGCAGCGGTTTCGACGGCATGCTGACCGCGAATCAGTCGCTGCAGCAGCTGGTGGAAGCGGGGCGCTGCACGGCAGAGGATGCCCTCGCCCAAAGCCTCAGGCCCAATGAATTGGCCCAGGCCCTGCGGGGGCGCACCTGATTCAGGGGTTCGCCAGTCTGGCGATCAACAGCACGCTCAGGCCCACCGACAACCCCAGCATCGCCAGGCGTCCATTCCAGATTTCGGCCTGGGGCGTGAACCCACGGCGCCAGGCATTGAGCTCGCTGGGGGTCACCGGCTCGTGGCTGGCCACATCGTCGTCGAAGGGGGCCATGGCGTCTGCGCCTTGAAGCACGAGCCTAGTCGGATTCAGAAGCAGGCTGTGGTGTCGTACAACGCCGCTGCCATCTCCAACGGCCAGCGGGGGGCGATGCCCAGGTCCACCGGGCTGGTGCAACCGCGCTCGAGCCAGTGGCAGGCGGCGACCCCCACCATCGCGGCGTTGTCGGTGCAGTAGGCCAAAGGGGCGGCGCGCCACTGCAGGCCCTGGGCCTGGCATGTTGCTTCCAGGAGTTGCCGCAGCCGCAGATTGGCCGCCACGCCACCCACCAGCACCAGGGTGCCCAGGCCCTGATCGCGGGCACAACGGCAGCTTCGCTCCACCAGGACCTCGGCCACCACGCGCTCGAAGCTGGCCGCCAGATCAGCGATCGGCAGTGGCGCCTCTTGCTCCTCAAGGGAACGCACCAGCCGAAGCATGGCTGTTTTCAGACCGCTGAAGCTGAAGTCATAGGGATGAAAACCACCCCCAGGACGGGACACCTGGCCCTTGGGCAGAGCAAAGCGGTGGGCATCGCCCGCCGTGGCCATGGCGGCGATCGCCGGGCCACCGGGATACCCCAGGCCCAGCAAGCGCGCCACCTTGTCGAAAGCTTCGCCGGCGGCGTCGTCATGGCTGCGGCCCAGGCGCGTCAGCCGGTTGTCGGCGTCGACGCGCACCAGCTCGGTGTGGCCACCGCTCACCAACACCACCAGATAGGGGCGCTGGGGCGGGTCATGGTCCAGTTGGGCCGAGCACAGATGGGCCTCGAGATGGTGAACCCCGACAAATGGTTTGCGGTGCAGCCGCGCCAGGGTCCTTCCGGTGACCGACGCCACCAGCAGCGCACCGGCCAGGCCCGGGGTGACCGTGGCGGCCACGGCATCGAGATCGGTGATGCTGCGACCCGTGCGCTCGAGCACCGCTTCGATCAGCAGGGGCAATGCTTCGACGTGCCGCCGTGAGGCGATTTCGGGGACGACCCCGCCCCAACGGGCATGTTCGGCGACCTGGGACGTCAGGGCATGGGCCAGCACCGTGCGACCACACACCAGCGCTGCCGCCGACTCGTCACAACTTGTTTCGAGGGCAAGGACTGTCGGCATCGTCCCCGGCCATCTCCCTTACTGTCCGCTGGTGACATCCTGCCTTGCGGCTCGACCCGATGCGCCGTCTTTTTCCTCGGCTGTTCGCAGCACTGCTCTCCGTTTTTCTGCTGATCGGTGTGGCTCCTGCAGCCCATGCTGATGTAGCTGGCCTGACCCCCTGCGCCGAGAGCCCCCGCTTTCAGCAACGGGCCGCAGCCGCCAAGACCGATCAGGCCAAGGCCCGTTTTGCCATGTACAGCCAGGCTGTCTGTGGCGCTGATGGTCTTCCCCATCTGATCGTCGATGGCCGTTGGAGCCATGCCGGCGACTTCATGATTCCTGGCATTGCCTTCCTCTACATCGCCGGTTGCATCGGCTGGGCGGGCCGCAGCTACATCATGGCTGTGCGTAGCCGCAAGGACGCCACCATGCATGAGATCCAGATCGACGTTCCCCTGGCTCTCAAGTGCACCATCGGTGCGGCCTCCTGGCCCCTGGCTGCTTTGGCTGAATACAAAGGTGGAAAGCTGCTTGAGGCTGACAGCAAGATCACCGTGTCACCCCGCTGATCTCCGCTAACCCTTTCAACCTCTTATCAGTCATGAAAAAGTTTCTGACCACTGCTCCGGTGTTTGCCGCGATCTGGTTCACCGTCACTGCCGGAATCATGATCGAATTCAACCGCTTCTTCCCGGATCTGCTGTTCCATCCGCTCTGATTCAGCGATGTTTCACCTAAAGCGACCCTGATGGGTCGCTTTTTTTTGTGCCTTCTGTTGCGTAGTTGTGGTGTCAGGTGGCGCCGATTTCGGTCCCTGGGCCGCTGAGCTGCATCAACCGTTCAAGCTCCAGCAGCGCCTGGTTCAGGTCATCGTTGGTGATGCAGGCATCGAATTCGCGGGCGGCCGCCAGTTCGATGCGGGCTCGTTCCAGACGCCGGCTGATGGCCTCGTCGCTGTCGGTGCCCCGACCGCGAATGCGGCGCTCCAGCTCGGCCAGCGAGGGGGGTTGGATGAACACCTGATAAGCCTGGTCAAAGCTCTGGCGCACCTGGCGGGCGCCTTCGAGTTCGATTTCGAGCAACACCGGCCGGCCTGCCGCCAGTTGCTGCTCCACCGGCTGGCGGGGGGTGCCGTAGAGATTGCCGGCAAATTCGGCCCACTCGAGGAAGCCGCCGGCAGCCACCCGTGCTTCGAAGTCGGCACGGTCCATGAAAAAGTAATTGTCTCCCTCATGCTCGCCCTGGCGGGGCGCGCGGGTGGTGGCCGAGATCGACAGCCAGATCCCGGGGTGGCGGGCCAACAACTGGCTGACCAAGGTGCCTTTGCCCACGCCGCTGGGCCCGGTGATCACGGTCAGACGCCCGGGTTCGGTCATCGGCAGGCAGGGGCAGGCTGCAGCGATCCTGCCAGCGTTCGGTGCCGGCCGGCAAAGGGGTGGCAGCAAAGTGGTGGCTTCGTTCCTGCGTTGTGCCTGCAGCCGTGGCTTCCGCTCTGCCCAAGCTTCAGGCCATGGACCTCACCACCCTGCGGGCGGTGCTGGCCGAACTGCAGCCCCAGCTGGTGCCAGCGCGGTTTGAAAAGGCCCAGCAGCCGACGGCTCAGCGCCTGCAGCTGGGCCTTCGCAGCCTGTCGGGGCTGCACTGGCTCGAGCTCAGCTGGCTCGCCGAGGCGCCGCGACTGCACGGGATTGACCCGCCGCCGCGCCAGGGTGAGGGCAGCACCTTGGCCCAGCAGCTGCAGCATGGTCTGCGGGGGTTGGCCCTGGTGTCGCTCAACCAGCACGGGTGGGAGCGGATCGTTGAACTGGGGTTTGCCCGCCGTCCCGGCGATCCGCTCGAACGCACCCTGGTGTTCGAGCTGATGGGCCGGCACAGCAACCTGTTTCTGCTGGATCACGATCGCGTCGTGATTGCCCTGGCCCGCCAGGTGCGCGAGCAACAGTCGCGCCAGCGGCCGATCGGTACCGGCGACAGCTACCAGGGGCCCCCACCGCTGCAGGGGGAGCCACCCAGCAGCGCTGAACCGTTCGAGCGCTGGCAGCAGCGGCTGATGCTGCAGGATCTGCCGCTGCAGCAGGCCCTGCTTCGCAGTTATCAGGGGGTCAGTCCGGCGCTGGTCAGCCAGTTGATCGACCCTGAGCTGGCGGCGATTCCCGTGGCCCAGCTCAGCTGCCAGCAGTGGCAGCGGTTGCACGGGCGCTGGCTGCAGTGGCTGCAAGCGCTCCAGCAGCAGCAGTTCAGCTATGCCCCCACCGAAGCCGGCGGCTATCGCTGCTGGGGCGTGCCTGGCCACGGCAGTCAGGGCAAGGTTGTGGGGGCGCTCAACCGCTGCCTGGCCAGTTACTACGCCACCGCACTGAATCAGCGGGCCGTGATCGCCCTGCAGCGGCAGTGGTCGCTGCGGCTCGATCAGCTGCAAAGCCGCGAACGCGCCCAGCTCCAGCACCAGCAGGAGCTGTTGGCGGCTGGCCAGCAGGCCGATGCTCTGCAGGCCCAGGCCGATGACCTGCTGTGCCAGGCCCACCGCGATCCCGAGGCGGTCGATCAGGCCCAGACGCTGTACAAGCGGGCGCGCCGGTTGCGGCGCTCGGGGACGGTGATCCGCGAGCGCATCGCCCTCCACGAGCAACGCCTGGCCTGGTTGGCAGCCAGCCACACCTACCTTGATCAAGCCGAAGATCTGGCCGGCCTGGAGGCCCTGCTCGGCGATCTGAGCGTGACCCTCGACGCCGAGCGAGGGCGTCCCACCCGGTCGGCCGCCCGCCGCGCCACGGCCCCACAGGACCAGCCCCAGCCACTCGAGCTGCGCTCGCCCGGGGGATTGCGCCTGCAGGTGGGTCGCAACCACCGCCAGAACGCTTGGATCAGCCTGCGCCAGGCCCGGCGTGGGGACCTCTGGTTTCACGCCCAGGAATGTCCCGGCAGCCATGTGGTGCTCAAGGCCTCCGAGGGCGTCTATGGCGAGGCCGATTTGGCGGCGGCGGCCCACCTGGCGGCCTATTTCAGCCGCGCCAGGGGCAATGGGCGGGTGCCGGTGGTGATGGTTCCCACCGAAGCCCTGCAGCGCATCAGCGGTGCGCCGGCCGGCACCGTGCGCCACAGCGGCGGCACCGTGGTCTGGGGAATCCCCACCGAAGCGGCAGCACTGCTGGCCCCTGCCCTTACCCTCCAGGCAGAGGAACGGCCATGACCAGCAGCGACACCCCGACCACCAGCACGCCACTGGAGCCGCCCGCGCCGATTCGGGTGGCTCCGGCAGGGCCGTCGCCGGCCGAGGACTTTCCCGGCGAGGTCGAGATGAGCCTGGTGGATCACCTCGAAGAACTGCGGCGCCGCATCCTGCGCAGCCTGCTGGTGGTTGTGGTGGCCGCCGCTGGCTGTCTGCTGCTGGTGCGGCCGCTGGTGCGGCTGCTCGAGATGCCCGCCGAGGGCATTCGCTTTTTGCAGTTGGCCCCGGGTGAGTTCCTGCTGGTTTCGCTCAAGGTGGCGGGCTACGCGGGCCTGACCCTGGCCCTGCCCTATGTGCTTTACGAGATCCTGGCGTTCGTGCTGCCGGGGCTCAGCCGCCGTGAGCGCGCCCTGGTGGCACCGGCGGTGGCCGGTTCGGCCGTGCTGTTTGCCGCCGGTCTGGCCTTTGCCTGGTGGGCGCTGGTGCCAGCTGCCCTGCGCTTTTTGGTCAGTTATGGCGCCGACGTGGTCGAGCCGGCCTGGTCGATCGAGCGCTATCTCGATTTTGTCCTGCTGCTGATGCTGGCTACCGCCCTGGCCTTTCAGCTGCCGGTGTTGCAGCTGCTGCTGGGCGCCCTGGGTCTGGTGCAGTGGCGCACCATGCTGGCCGCCTGGCGCTGGGTGGTGCTGATCGCGGCCCTGGCGGGTGCGGTGTTGACCCCCTCGACAGATCCGCTGACGATGCTGCTGCTCAGCGGTGCGATCACCGTTCTCTATCTGATCGGTGTGGGCCTGGTGGCGCTCAGCGAGGGCTTGCGCTCGCGTTGAGGCCCGTCGCCGCAGCGGCCCTGCGGCTGGTCACAGCAGAAATTCACTGGCTCGCCCTGGCGGCAGCTCCAGGGCCAGCGACAGGGCTTTGCCCAGGCGGGGCCTGTCGGGACACTGCTGCAGCCAGCTGCGGACGGGTTCCGCCACCCCCAGGCTGTTGAGCAGCAGCACCAGTTCGCTGATGTGGCGCTCGTATTCGCTGGCGTCCAGGGGAAACGACTGCTGTTCGAGATAGGCCCACATCACCTGCAGGTAGACCCTGCCGCGCCGCCGCACCAGTTGCAGGTCATAGGAGGCCTGCCAGCGCTGCTGCAACAGGGCGATCACTTCGCTGGCTGTCAGCGGCACGTCGCGCGGCGCATCCATGGTCGTGGCCCCTGCAGCAGCCCTCTCACAACAGCATGTTGCAACCCCGCCCCGCCCCGCGGTCCAGGGGCACGGGCGGGGAGGGGCAAGTTCTAATGTGGGCGCCACGTCACACCGGCTGCACCGGCACGTTGTCGATGACTCAGATCCCCGTGAATGCCAATGGTGATGTCCCCGGGATGGGCCGTCGGCAGTTCATGAATCTGCTGACCTTTGGGTCGGTGACCGGCGTCGCCCTGGGTGCGCTCTACCCGGTCGTCAATTACTTCATCCCGCCCCGGGCTGCCGGGGGTGGCGGTGGCACCACTGCCAAAGACGAACTGGGCAATGCGGTCACCGCCACCGGTTGGCTGGCCACCCACAAAGAGGGTGACCGCAGCCTGGTGCAGGGTCTCAAGGGTGATCCCACCTATCTGATTGTCGAAGGCAGCGATGCCATCGGCAGCTACGGCATCAACGCCATCTGCACCCACCTGGGCTGTGTGGTGCCCTGGAACAGCGGCCAGAACAAATTCATGTGCCCCTGCCACGGGTCCCAGTACGACGCCACCGGCAAGGTGGTGCGCGGCCCTGCCCCTCTGTCCCTGGCTCTAGCTCACGTTTCGGTTGAGAACGACAACGTGTTCCTGAGCCAGTGGTCCGAGACCGACTTCCGCACCGGTGACAAGCCCTGGTGGGCCTGATCTCGTTGTTGACACCTGCCATCAGCCCTGCCATGCGCCGTCTTCTCTCCTCCTTCACCGGTTCGCTGCTCGGAATCGGCCTGCTACTGACCACCCTCGTCAGTGCTGCAAGCCCAAGCTGGGCCTACCCCTTCTACGCCCAGCAGAACTACGCCACACCCCGGGAAGCGACCGGGAAGATCGTCTGCGCCAACTGCCACCTCGCCAAAAAGCCCACTCGGGTCGAGGTGCCCCAGTCCGTGATGCCGGACACCGTGTTCAAGGCCGTCGTTGAGATTCCCTATGACACCAGCATTCAGCAGGTGGCAGGGGATGGCTCCCGCACCAGCTTGAATGTCGGTGCTGTGCTGATGCTGCCCGACGGTTTCACACTGGCTCCCCAGGACCGGATGAGTGACGAGCTCAAGGAGGAGACTGCCGGGATTTACTACAGCCAGTATTCCGAGGAGCTGCCCAACACCTACCTCGTTGGTCCCCTTCCCGGAGACCAGCACCAGGAGATTGTCTTCCCGATCCTTTCTCCCGATCCTGGTGCTGACAGTTCCATTCACTTCGGCAAGTACAGCATCCACGTCGGGGGCAACCGGGGCCGAGGTCAGGTTTATCCCAGTGGTGAAAAGTCCAATAACACTGTCTACACGGCCCCTGCAGCCGGCACCATTGCCTCTGTTGAATCGGGTGATAACGGTGCAACCGTCGTCACCATCAGCACCGCCGATGGCGCAAGTGTGAGTGAGACGATTCCTGCTGGCCCCTCCCTGACCGTGGCCGTTGGCGAAACCGTTGCGGCCGGATCCGCTCTGACTGACGACCCCAATGTCGGCGGCTTCGGCCAGATCGACACCGAGATCGTTCTGCAGAATCCTGTGCGCATCTATGGGTTGTTGGCCTTCTTTGGCGCCGTTGCCCTCGCTCAGATCATGCTGGTCCTCAAGAAGCGGCAGGTTGAAAAGATTCAGGCCGCTGAGGGTCTGATCTGAGTCAGGCGATTCTTCCCTTGTTCGCCACATTTGTTTCTCCGGGGCCCCTGGTATTCCAGCTGGGCCCCATTGCCTTGCGTTGGTATGGGTTGTTGATCGCCTTGGCGGTCCTCGTCGGTCTGGCGCTGGCCACCCGTCTGGCCAAGCTCCGGGGTCTCGATCCAACCTTGGTTGCCGATCTGTTGCCCGTGCTTGTGCTTGGGGCTGTGATCGGTGCTCGCCTCTATTACGTGGTGCTCGAGTGGCGGCAGTACAGCGGCGATTGGCTCGGTGCCCTGGCGATCTGGCGCGGAGGCATCGCCATCCATGGCGCCCTGATCGGTGGCATCCTCGCCACAGTGCTGTTCTGCCGGTGGCGGCGCCAGCGATTTTGGCCCCTTCTCGATGTCCTTGTCCCTGCTGTCGCCCTTGGCCAGGCCATCGGCCGTTGGGGCAATTTCTTCAATTCAGAGGCCTTCGGTCTGCCGACGGACCTTCCCTGGAAGCTGCGCATCCCGATCGATCATCGCCCGCCAGAATTTCTGGGCGAGCTCTACTTTCATCCCACCTTTCTCTACGAATCCCTCTGGAATCTTGGGGTTTGTGTTTTGCTGCTGGGCCTGTTTAGAGCAGGACTCCGTGGTCGCATCCCGTTGCCCGCCGGGGCTCTCAGCTGCATTTATCTGATGGCCTACAGCTCTGGCAGGGTCTGGATTGAAGGGCTGCGCCTCGATCCCCTTTGCCTGATCGGTGTGCCACCGTTCTGCAGTGGGGGTCTGCGCATGGCCCAGCTGATGAGTCTGGTGCTGATCGCCCTTGGGGGGATCGGTCTGTGGTGGTTGTATGGCCGGCACCGTTCGCTGCCCGATCCCAGTGGGGTGTCCCTGTGAGCCCTGTTCATCCCGTTTGGATCGTTGGTGCCGGGCCTGGCGCTCCTGATCTGCTGACCTTGCGTGCAGCCCGGCTGATCGAGCAGGCCGAGGTCCTGGTCTGGACCGATTCGCTGGTCAATCCCCAGATCGCTGCGCTGGCACCACAAGCCTGCGAACGCGTGCGCACCAGCACCCTCACCCTGGAAGAGGTGATGGCCGTGGTGCTTGATCGTGCCCGGGCCGGCAAACGGGTGGTCCGCCTTCACGATGGTGATCCATGTCTGTATGGCGCCCTCGCCGAGCAGATCACCTGTCTGGCCGATGCCGGTCTGGCGGTTGATGTGGTGCCCGGCCTCAGTGCTTACCAGGCGGCAGCGGCGGCTCTCAACCAGGAACTGACCATTCCAGGTCTGGTGCAGACCATTGTGCTCAGCCGCGCCAGTGGCCGCACCGGTACCCCCGAGCGCGAGTCCCTGGCCCGCCTGGCCTCGCTGCAGGCCTCGTTGTGTCTTTACCTCAGTGCCCGCCATGTCGACGAGGTGCAAGCGGAACTGCTGCAGCATTACCCCCCTGAGACCCCGGTGGCCATTGGTTACCGCATCAGCTGGCCCGACCAGTGGTTGACCGTGGTGCCCTTGAGCCAGATGGCCGCCACCAGTCTGGAGCGCGGCTTGATCAGGACCACCCTTTACCTGGTCAGCCCGGCCCTGGCCGCCTCGGCCGAGGCCCGTTCCAAGCTGTATTCAGCCAGCCACAACCACCTCTTCAGAGGCGGCGCCTGACCCTTCGCCGTAGAGCTCACGGGCCAGGCGCGCACGATCGAAACGGCAGCCGAGGCGGTCGGCAATCGCCTCAACATCGGCGGCCCCATTGCCCAGGCAGCAGGTCCCACCCGGCGAAGGGGTCACGTTGAAGACCAGGCCCGGACAGGCCTCAATGCGGGCTTCGCCCAGCATCAGGCGCTTTTCGCGCTTGTTGATCAGCTGGGGACGCACCCCTCCATAGCCCTTGGCGAAGCTGAGATCTTCCAGGCTCATGTCGGGAACGATCTTGCGGGCATCGGATAGAAACAGCCATCGCCTGAGCCAGGGCACCTCAAACAGGAGGTTCTTGACGATGTAATTGCGGATGTCCGCCACTTTGAACAACTGCCAGAACACGGTCAACACCGCCCAGTCGAGCCGCAGCACCTTCAGAAACTCCCAGAACGAGGCGGGTTTGTAGCGCTCCAGCAAGGGCAACAGCAGTGCTGTCGGTCCGAAGCGTGTCTTGCCGGGAGCGCGCACATCCGGATCGCCATGGATCGCGGCAAAGGGCAGCTTGTCGTTCTGGACCGTGTAGACCTTGCCCTTCAGCAGGTCGGGCGTGAAGTAGAAGCTGCCCGCCACCGGCAGGCATGAAAAGTCGAGGCCGTAGCCCATCTGCTGCGCCATCAACAGGCTGTGGGCCCCGGCATTGACGACCACATGCCGAGCCCGTACCTGGCGCACCCCGCCTTGCCCCGGGCCGGCGGTCGGGCTCAGGCTTACGAGAAAGGTGGTCTCGCCATCTCGATCGTTGTCGTCACGCTGTTCGACGCTGATGTGCTCAACCCGGGTGCCCAACTCCACCTCGAGCCGGCGATCGCTGCCGGCGACCGCGGCTTGGGCCTGGGTGACAAACGAGGCAGCCAGGGCCTCGTAATCGACGGCGGTGTAGGTGCTGCGGATGCCGATGGCCACCAGTTCCTCTTGGCGCAGCTGGCCGTTGCGGTTGGCAACCTGGGGCTCCCAGTGCGCGATCTGCTCCTTCTCAAGCAGCTCCATCGCCGGAAAATGGGGTGAGAAGGTTGCAAAACGCTCCCGCAGAAAGCGGCATTCGCGTTCACCCACCCCCAGCACCATCTTGGGTGTGCGAAACACACAGCGCTCCCTGCTCTGTGGATCCAGCAATTCGGCGTAATGCACGATCATTTCGGCCGTGCGCTTGACCCGGATGGCCTTTTCCAGGGTGTAGTTGGTCTCGATATCGCCGCAGTGAATGGTCTGGCTGTTGTTGGTGGCTCGCGAGTTGACCTGGGCCAGCTGCTCATAACGTTCCACCAGCAACAGCCGCTGCAGGTCTGTATAGCGGGCCAGCTCGAACAGCAGGGCGGTGCCGCAGACCCCCCCACCGACGATCAGCACGTCGACGCACGCGACAGGTTCGGCCGTCATCGACTCAGGGATGCCTGTGGGCTTGGCACTGGCCCTGGCACTGGAGCTGTCGGTGTCTCTGCTGGTGTCGCTGGCTCCCACGCCGTTCGTGCTGCGATTCAGGAGACCATGCTCGCCTGTCAGGGGGCAGGGGCCCCGATGTTTTATGGTGGGCTCACAGCGGCAAAGGCTGCTTTAGGGGCGATTAGCACAGCGGTAGCGCACTTCCTTCACACGGAAGGGGTCACTGGTTCGAATCCAGTATCGCCCATTTGAGAGTCTCGACGGCTCTGGACAGGCCCGTCACAATTGGCGCGAGTTGCGCATGATCTGGGTGACAGGGCAGGACGCCACCAGTTCCGCTGGAGCCGTGCCGGCGCCGCTGCCCGAGGTGCCCTCCGAGCTGCGGGTGGTGGCTGATCAGCTGCGTCAGGCCCGTGAATCCCAGGGGATCACCCAGTCCGATCTGGCCCAGAGGTTGCATATGGGTCTGCAGCAGTTGCAGGCCTTGGAGCAGGCCGACCGCGGTGCCCTGCCCGAACCGGTCTTTGTCATCGCCCAGGCCAGACGTGTCGCTGCGGCACTGGGGTTAGAGATTGGCGAGGCGATCGATCAGCTGCGTCGCTGTGAGAGCTTTGGCAGCCAGGGGCCAGAGCTGCGGCCTGAGGCCTTCGCCCGCCCATCGTCCATCCCGTCACAGCCGTCAGAGTCAGCGGTTTCAGGGCTGGGCCCGTCGGCGGGCACCAGGGCCTTGCGGCTGGTGGCGTTGCTGGCACTGGCGGCTGGAGTCGTCCTCGCAGGCTGGCAGCTGCACCGCCGGACCGTCGTTTCTGGATCGGCTTCGCGACCTGCTCTTGCATCGTCGCCAGCCCAGAGTCCCCAACCCCAACCCCAG
>CAZJIF010000034.1:0-17107 GCA_964546045.1 uncultured Klebsiella sp.
AAAGGCGGCACCCAGATTCGAACTGGGGATAAAGGATTTGCAATCCTCTGCCTTACCACTTGGCCATGCCGCCGGCCTTGGGAGCAAACTCCCGCTCAGGGATCGTATCAGCTGTGGCATGGGGGAACGCTTGCTGGTTCTGAGCAACGGTCACGGGGAAGACCTGATCGCGATGCGCGTGCTGAATGCCCTGGAGCGCCACCGACCCCAGTTGCAGCCGGCAGTGCTGCCGCTGGTGGGCCAGGGGGCGGCCTACGCAGCAGCCGAGGCAGCAGGACGGCTGCAGCGGGTTGGTCCCCGGCTGCAGTTGCCCAGCGGCGGCTTCAGCAACCAGAGCTTGCGGGGCCTGCTGGCCGACCTGGGGGCCGGGCTGCCGCTGCTCAGCTGGCGCCAATGGCAGCTGGTGCGGGCCTGGGGCCGCAGCGGCCGGCCTGTGCTGGCGGTGGGCGACCTGCTGCCACTGCTGCTGGCCTGGGCCAGTGGCGGGCCCTACGGCTTCATCGGCACTCCCAAGAGCGACTACACCTGGGCCAGTCCGCCACCCAGCGGCTGGGGTGCCAGCCCACTGGCCGATGCCTATCACCGGCTCAAGGGCAGCGAGTGGGACCCCTGGGAATGGGCGCTGATGGCCCACCGCCGCTGCCGTCTGGTGGCGGTGCGGGATGCCCTGACGGCCAGGGGCCTGCGCCGGCATGGCGTGGCCGCCCTGGCACCGGGCAATCCAATGATGGATGGCCTGGTTGCCGCCCCCCTGCCGGCCCGACTGCGGTCACGGCGACGGCTGCTGCTGCTGGCCGGCAGCCGCATGCCCGAGGCCCTGAGCAATGCCGAGCGGCTGCTGGGCGCCCTGAACCAGCTGCCCGCCGAAGCTGCCATCACCGTGCTGCTGGCCACGGGGCGGGAGCCGAGCCCCGCGCAGCTGGCCCCCCTGCTGCAGCACCAGGGCTATGCGCTGCAGCCCGCTGAAGCGGGGCCCACCGCACCCGAGCCCGACGCCGCTCCGGCGGCCATCTGGCGCCGCGGCAGCATCGAGCTGTGGATCGGAACTGGACGCTTTGCCGCCTGGGCCGGCTGGGCCGAGGTCGGCCTGGCCAATGCCGGCACCGCCACCGAGCAGCTGACCGGCCTGGGGATCCCTGCCCTCTCCCTGCCGGGTGCAGGCCCCCAGTTCAAGGCGGGCTTCGCCCGCCGCCAAAGCCGCCTGCTGGGGGGCGCTGTGGTGCCCTGCCACACACCAAGCGAACTGGCAGAGCGCCTGCACGTGCTGCTGCACAACCCCGCGCTGCGCCGCCAGCTCGGGCGCCAGGGCCAGCGCCACATGGGGCCTGCCGGCGGCAGCACGGCGATCGCCGCGCTGATCGAGGCGCGGTTGCTGGCCGCGGGATGATGGCCCCATTGCCAAAGGGCCATGGCCGGGATTACTGATCGCGAGTACAGCATCCTGTGCGGACGGCTAGCCACGCTGCTGGGGGTCAGCCAGGCTGCAGCCCGGCGCAAGGTCGACATCCGCGCCGCCCAGGCAGGGCAGCGGGATACGGCCGGGCGCATCGCCACCGCCCAGACAATGTTGACCGAACTGCAAGCCAGCGACACCGATCACCAGGGCATGCTCAGCGCCCAGCTGGGCACGGTCGGCAATGACGACCGCTTCATGATCGAGGACTAACGGTTGCCGCCGCTGCTGTGCTCGAACAGCAGGTGAAAGCGGTTGCGGTCCAGCTCGGCCATCACGGGCACGCAGCCGAAGCAGCGCTCTGCCAGGTTCCAGCGGTCCTCGCGCCTGAGCATCTGCTCAAGCCGATCGCGGGCCGGCAGCAAATAGCGCACATCGCCGGCGGCATAGGCCAGCTGGGCCTCGGACAGATCCTCGACCCGGCCCCAGTCCGAACTCTGGGCCTGTTTGTCGAGCTCGACCCCCACCAGTTCCTGCACCACCTCCTTGAGCCCGTGCCGCGGGCTGTAGGTGCGGGCCAGCCGGCTGGCGATCTTGGTACAGAAGATCGGCTGGACGGTGATTCCCAGGTTTTCGGCCAGGGCCGCCACGTCAAAACGGGCGAAATGGAACACCTTTTCGGTGGCGATGTCCTCGAACAGGGTCTGCAGGCGTGGCGCTGCCGTCTGCCCCCGTTGCAAGCGCACGCAGCAGACATTGTCGTGGTCGTCGCAGATCTGCACCAGGCAGAGACGGTCACGGCCATGGATCAGACCCATCGCCTCGGTGTCGACCGCCAGCGCCCTGGCGCCGGCATACACAGAGGCCCATTCGGCATCCAGATCGCCGTCGAACACAGCAAAACGAGCTGGTGCTGGCAGGTTGCTGCTGGCAGGGGCTTGGCTCAAGGGAGAACCCTTCAAACCACCCATGCTGACAAGCCGCAGAATGGGGGGCCTTTGGTGCCTGCCGTCGGCGGCCCGCCCGCGATGCCCAGCTCCGGTTCCACCCTGCTGCTCACCGTGCTGATGGCGATCGGCCTGGTGTTCTTTCTCAGGGCCGCCAGCAAGGACCGCACCACCGTGGTGGACGTGCACTCGCCGCGGCCGGCGCTCGAGGTGCTGGACGGGCTGACCAGCTGGCTGCAGGCCCGTGGCTGGAGCCGGGACGGCGCTGATCCCGAGCGGCAGGTGCTGCGGTTCAGGGGCCAGGTGGCCAGCAGCCTGCCGCTCGCAGTGCTCCTGTCGCTGCTGGGCAGCCTGGGGGCGGCCTGCCTTGGCCTGGTGCTGATCCAGCTGTGGCCAATGCTGGGCTGGTGGCCCCTCTCGCTGGGCTTGCTGGGTCCAGGAGCAGGGGTTCTCTACCGCCGGCGGGCCCAACGGCCCGAGATCGTTGAGCTGCGCCTGCTCGAGGGCTCCCCGAGCAGCGGCTGCGACCTGCGGTTGCGGGCCCACCGCGATGAGCTGATCGCCCTGGAGCAGGAGCTGGGGCCAAGCCTGGGGCTGGCCAGCGATGGCGCACTGCTCAGTTCTCCGATTTGATGGCGGCCATGGCCCGCTTCTCACTCCCCACCACGGCCGGTGCCGTGCTGATGGCAGCTGTCAGCCCGCTGGCCGTCAGCCTGGCGCCACCGCTGATGCCGGCGGCCCTCGCCCAGCAGAGTCCCTGGGGCAGTGCGGAGGAGCCGTTCACCGGTCCCCGATCGCGCCTGGCCAAGAATTGGCAGGGCGTCCGGCCAGTTGCGGCCAGCACCGCCATTCTGGTGATGCCTGGTCATGCCGACTCCCAGGGTTTCGGCGGCGGGGCCAGCGGTGCGGCGGTGGCCGTGGCCGGCGCCCGTCCGATGGATCCCACGATCAGCGACGAGCTCTACTGGAACCTGGCCACGGTTGAGGCAGTCGTGCGCCTGGGGCAGGCCCGGGGTCTCAACATCCGCAGCTATGACCCCGGCATCCGGCGGATCGCCAGCGGCGATGACCCCCGTACCACCTGGAGCGTGGGCAGAGCCCACGTGCAATCCGGGGGTTATGCGTTCGAAATTCATTACGACGCCCACGGCTCGGTCGGCGTGGGATCAGGGCTGATCCCCCCTCTGAAGGGCCAGCCCAGCCAGATCGACGAGAGCCTGGCTGCCGAATTCGGCGCCTTCCCGCTCTGGTTCCGCGATGGCCTTGGGGCCCCGAAGCGGGGCATCGCGATCCTCGAGATCGGCAAACTCGAAGGTCAGCTCGAAACCCGCCTGCGCAACCCGAGCACACGCCAACAGACCCTGGACGCGATTGCCTTGCGGGTGGTCAATGCGCTCGCGCAGGGCCTGGACGGTCAACGCCTGGTTGGGGGCACCGAGGGCCAGATCGCCCTCCCGCCCCTCAGCCCACCGCCTGATGTGGTTGGCAGCGTTCTGCCAGTGAAGGATCAGCAAGCCAGTCCTGGGGCCTGGTGAACAGGTCGGTGAGCAGGGCTTCGCGGCTGCCGGGTTCGGCGCTGTAGCCGTACTCCCAGCGCACCAGCGGCGGCAGCGACATCAGGATCGACTCGGTGCGGCCATTGGTCTGGAGACCAAAGATCGTGCCCCGGTCAAACACCAGGTTGAACTCGACATAGCGACCGCGTCGGTACAGCTGGAACTGGCGCTCGCGGTCGCCATAGGACAGGCCGTGGCGTCGTTCGACGATCGGCAGATAACTGGGCAGAAAGGCATTGCCGCAAGCCCCGGCCAACGCGAAGAGCTGCTCCCAGCTCTGGTCGATGGCGCCGGTCTGGGCGCTCACAGCCGCGGCCGGTCCAGACGGGTCCTGGCCCTTGTACAGGGTGCCGGCAGGATCCTGGTAGTCGTAAAAGATCCCGCCCACACCCCTGGTCTCGCCGCGGTGCTTGAGGAAGAAGTACTCATCGCACCACGACTTGAACACCGGGTAGTACGACGGATTGACCGAATCGCAGGCGCCTTTAAGCGTGCGGTGAAAGTGCTGGGCGTCCTCAAGAAAGGGGTAATAGGGGGTCAGGTCGGCGCCACCGCCGAACCACCACACCGGCCCTGCCTCGAAATAGCGGTAGTTGAGGTGCACCGTCGGCACGTAGGGGTTGCGGGGGTGCAGCACCATCGAGGTGCCGGTGGCGAACCAGCGCTGACCTTCCGCTTCGGGCCGCTGATTGAGGATCGACGGTGGCAGCTGGTCGCCCTGGACCTCGGAGAAGTTCACACCGCCCTGCTCAAACACGCGGCCACCCTTCATCACCCGGCTGCGGCCGCCACCGCCCTCGGGCCGCTCCCAGCTCTCTTCGGCGAAGCGGCCCTCGCCGTCGAGGGCCTCAAGTCCGGCGCAGATCGAATCCTGGAGGCCCATCAACAGAGCGCGGGCTCGGGAGCGGGAGTCGGGGGGAGGAGCTTGCAGCATCGCGGCGGCGCACCCGGCGGGCGCAGGGAATCCGATTCACCTTTTCAGCTTGCCTGCCGGCCCCACAAGCAGCTGAGAGGGACTGTCACCGATGGATGGGTATCGCCGAAGAGTCCCTAGGATCCGGCCTGCTCTGCCCTCGCTGGGCTGTTGGGATGCCTTCTGACGCCGACGTCACAGCCGCCCTCGATGGCCTCAGGGACGCCGGCAGTGGTCGCTCCCTGCTCGAGCTGGGCTGGATCACGGGGCCCCGTCTGCAGAACGGTCGCGCCGTGTTTCGCCTGTCCCTCCCGAGCTTTGCCCACAGCCAGCAGGGCCGCATCGCCGCGGAAGCACGCGCGGCTCTACTGGCCCTGGATGGGGTGGACGATGTCCAGATCGAGCTGGCAGCCCAGCCCCCTGGCGCCCATGCTGGGGCCCCGATCGGCGCGGCCGGTCACGGCCCCGGTCCCGGCCCAGGCGGGCAATTGCCCGAAGCACAGCCGATCCCGGGTGTGCGCCAAGTGATCGCCGTCAGCAGCGGCAAGGGCGGCGTGGGCAAGAGCACCGTCGCCGTGAACCTGGCCTGTGCCCTGGCTCAACGAGGCCTGCGGGTGGGCCTGCTCGATGCCGACATCTACGGCCCCAATGCCCCCACCATGCTCGGCGTGGTCGACCAGACCCCCCAGGTGCGTGGCGAAGGAGCGTCCCAGGTGCTGTCACCGATCGAGACCTGCGGCATCGCCATGGTCTCGATGGGCCTGCTGATCGCCGAAAATCAGCCGGTGATCTGGCGTGGACCGATGCTCAACGGCATCATCCGCCAGTTTCTCTATCAGGTGGAATGGGGTGAACGCGACGTGTTGGTGGTCGACCTTCCCCCCGGCACGGGCGATGCCCAGCTCACGGTGGCCCAGGCGGTACCCATGGCCGGTGTGGTGATCGTCACCACCCCCCAGCAGGTGGCCCTGGCCGATGCCCGCCGTGGCCTGGCCATGTTTCTGCAGATGGGCGTTCCAGTGCTGGGCGTGGTCGAAAACATGAGCGCCTTCATCCCCCCCGATGCACCGGACAAGCGCTACGCCCTGTTCGGCAGCGGCGGCGGCCAGCGGCTGGCCGATGAAGCAGCGGTGCCCTTGCTGGCCCAGCTGCCCCTCGAGATGCCGGTGCGTGAAGGTGGTGATGCCGGCGTGCCCGTGGTGCTGAGCGCGCCAGACTCGGTCACGGGCCTGGCCTTCAGCGCCCTGGCCGAAGCCCTGCTTGATACAACAAGACACCCGGTCGCCGCCTAGACCGATGCACACCTAGACCGATGCAGACTCTGCTGGCCCGCCGCAACCGCATGTTCGCGGGGCCAGGCAAAGGCCGACGCCGTCTGCTGGCCGGCGTCGACCTGGTGCTGTGGGGGGTTCCCCTGGCAATGATCCTGGTGGCAGGTGTGCTGATCGCCAGCACCCAGCGCGAAGCCAACTACGCCGACTGGTACCAGCACTGGATCACCGCCGCCGTCGGCCTGGTGATCGCCCTGCTGATCGGCACCATCCCGCTCGAACGCTTCAAACCCCTGCAGTGGCCTATCTATGGCGCCACCGTGGCCAGCCTGATCGCGGTCCGAATCATCGGCGTCAGCGCCCTGGGAGCCCAGAGCTGGATCAATATCGCCGGCTTCCATGTTCAACCCTCCGAATTCGCCAAGGTGGCGGCGATCCTGCTGTTGGCCGGGGTGCTCGCCAAGTTTCCGGTGGAGCGGCCGGTTGATCTGATCCGACCCACGGCGATGATCGCCGTGCCCTGGCTGCTGGTGTTCGTGCAGCCCGATCTGGGCAGCTCGCTGGTGTTCGCCGCGATCCTGCTGGTGATGATGGTCTGGTCGGGGATGCCGGGCGCCTGGGTTCTGTTGCTGGTCTCGCCCCTGATCAGCGCGATCGTGGCCGGGGTCTGGGCCTGGGGGCTGATCGCCTGGATCCCATTGATGGGCTGGCTCGCCTGGACGCGCTTGCCCTGGAAACGCACGGCGACGGCGATGGTTCTGGCGATCGAGGGCCTGTTCGCCATCGCCACACCCTGGTTGTGGACCAATGTGCTGCTGCCGCATCAACGCGCCCGGTTGACGATCTTTCTGGACCCCTCCCAGGATCCACTGGGCAGTGGCTATCACCTGTTGCAAAGCACCGTCGGCATCGGCTCGGGCGGCTGGTTCGGCATGGGGCTGATGCAGGGCTCACTGACCAAACTGCGCTTCATCCCCGAGCAGCACACCGATTTCATCTTCAGTGCCCTCGGCGAGGAGACGGGCTTTCTCGGATCAGCCCTCGTGGTGGTGGGCTTTGCCGTGCTGATGGCCCGCCTGCTGCAGATCGCCGATCGCGCCACCACCGACTTTGAGGCGCTGACCGTGGTGGGCATCGGCGCCATGCTGATGTTCCAGGTGGTGGTGAACATCAACATGACCATCGGCCTGGGACCGATCACCGGAATTCCTCTGCCGTTTCTGAGCTACGGCCGTTCGGCCATGCTGGTCAACTTCATCGCCTTGGGGATGGTCTCGTCGGTGTCCCGGCGCTGCCGGCGCAGCAGCCGCCGTTCATGAGCCTTGAGGCCCTGCGGCAGCTGCTCGCAGCCGGGGTACCGGCGGGCCAGTCCGACGATGACGCGGTGCGGCGCCAGTGGTGGGCAGCCCTGGCCACCCTGCAGGACGACTTTCTGTTGCCGCTTCCCGATCTTGCCGGCCTGTGGCTGGCGGCTCCGCTGCCGGCGCTCTATGACCCGACCCTGCTGCAGCGTCTGCAGGGTTGGGTCTGGGCGCCAACCGAATTGGATGCCCTGCTCAGCCCGCCCATGGCCCTGCTGCCGGCCCCGGACAGCCCCCCGCGGACAGCCGGAGATGCAGAACCCCACCCGGCATTTGCACGCCTGCCCCTGCAGGACGCCGACGGCACTGATCCCTTGCTGCTGGTGATCACACCCCAGTTGCAGGTGGCACTGGCGGTCAGCGGCAGCCCCGGGGCCAGGCGGCTGCTGGTGCGGTTTGAACCGGATGTCCTCTCGGAGGCCCTCAGCCTGGTGCACGATCGGCTCGAGCACAGTGATGCTCAGGCCGCAGACGCGCTGCGCCACCGCTTGCAGCAGCTGGGAACCCTGCACAGCGACGGCAGCCTGGGCCTGCGGTTCTGGGCGCGACTGTCCGAACGGCTGGCCGCCATGGCCCCCAGTGTGACCCTGCAACCGCTGCTGACGGCCGCGGCCCCCATGCATCCGGCGGGGGCAGCGCCCGCGGCCGAACTGGCCCTGCTCGAAGCGATCACCCACGAGGTGCGCACGCCGCTGGCGACGATCCGCACCCTGATTCGCTCGCTGCTGCGCCGCAGCGACATTCCCCCCTTGGTGCGCCAACGGCTGGAACAGATCGACGGCGAATGCAGCGAACAGATCGACCGCTTTGGCTTGATCTTTCTGGCGGCCGAACTGCAGCGTCAACCAACCAGCGAACCGATCGGTGACACCCAGGCCCTGGCTCGCACCGATCTGGCCCAGCTGCTGAGCCAGATGGAGCCGCTTTGGCAACGCCAGCTGAGCCGCCGGGGCCTGGCCTTTGACCTGAGCCTGGCCGAGGCCCTGCCCGAGGTGCTGAGCGACCCGACCCGACTGGAAACCATGCTGGGCGGGCTGATCGACCGTTTCAGCCGCAACCTGCCCGCCGGGTCCAGGGTGCAGCTGAGCCTGGTAGAGGCTGGCCCACGGCTGAAGCTGCACCTGGGCTGCGAAACCCCCGGCCCGGCAGGGGCCGCCTTGGCCGAACCACACCAGGCCAAGGCCCTTGTCGGTCCGGTGTTGAGCTGGAATCCCACCACCGGCAGCCTGCAGCTGAGCCGCCAGGCCACCCAGCAGCTGTTTGAGCAGCTCGGCGGCCGGTTGACCGAACGCCACGGCAGCGGCCTCACCGTGTTCTTTCCCATTTGTTGACGGGTGTGAAGAGTGCTGCAGAGCGGGCGAATCCACGAAAAACCCGGTGCTAGCTTCCGGCTGAACCGTCTGCCGATCCCTCTAGGCATCGCCATGAGCGCAACCCAGCTGAAAGGTCAACTTCCCAAATACATCGGCAGCACCGGCGGACTGCTCAACGCCGCCGAGACCGAGGAGAAGTACGCGATCACCTGGAGCAGTCCCAAGGCCCAGGCATTCGAACTGCCCACCGGTGGTGCCGCCGAGATGAACGAAGGCGAAAACCTGATGTATTTCGCCCGTAAGGAGCAGTGCCTGGCGCTGGGCACCCAGCTGCGAACGAAATTCAAGCCCCGCATCGAGGACTACAAGATCTACCGGATCTATCCCGGCGGCGACACCGAATTCCTGCATCCCAAGGACGGTGTCTTCCCCGAGAAAGTGAACGAAGGCAGAGCCATGGTGGGCCACAACCCCCGCCGCATCGGTGCCAACACCAATCCTTCGGCACTCAAGTTCACCGGCAAGAACACCTACGACGCCTGAGCCCGTCAGGCCAGCTCCTATAAAGGCGGGGCCAGGGGCCCCGTTTTTTTTGTCGATCGGTCGCGCCATGCCCAGCCCAGCCAGCTCTGCCGCAGACGATGCGCTGTTTCAGCAGCAGCTGGCCGCAGGCTTCAACTACATCCCGCTCAGCCGCCGCTGGCCAGCCGACCTGGAAACCCCCCTGAGCACCTGGCTCAAGGTTGGAGCCGGCCACTCGCACGGTGTGCTGCTCGAATCGGTCGAAGGGGGAGAGCAGCTCGGTCGCTGGAGTTTTGTCGTCAGCGATCCCCTCTGGATCCTCACCAGCCGCGGTGATCACAGCCAACGGCGCTGGCGTGACGGCGCCACGGACCAACTCGATGGCAACCCATTCGCCCTGCTTCAGGAGTGCCTGGCCCCCCTGCGCAGCGGCGCCATCGAGGGGCTGCCGCCCCTGGGTCACCTGTTCGGCTTCTGGGGCTACGAACTGATCCGCTGGATTGAACCCAGCGTCCCGGTGCATCCACCAGCCGACGGAGCACCACCGGATGGCTGCTGGATGCTGGCCGACACCCTGCTGGTGTTTGACCAGATCAAGCGGCAGATCACGGCGGTCGCCTTTGCCGACCTGAGCCGGGGCCAGGACCCCCAAACGGCCTGGCAGGACGCCAGGGCCAGGATCAACGCGCTCGAGGCGCGCATGCACCAGCCCCTGCCCGCCAGCCTCGGGCCGCTCGACTGGCATGACGACCCCGGCGATGGCGTCGTGGCCGCCAGCAACCGCAGCCAGGCGGACTTTGAAGCCGCGGTCGACACCGGTCGGGAACACATCGCCGCCGGTGACGTGTTCCAGCTAGTCCTGAGCCAACGGCTCGAAACCCGGGTCCAACGGGATCCGTTTGACCTCTACCGCAGCCTGCGGATGGTCAACCCCTCGCCCTACATGGCGTTCTTCAACTTCGGCGACTGGCATCTGATCGGCTCGAGCCCCGAGGTGATGGTCAAGGCCGACCCGGCGGACAACGGGCGACTGCGGGCCTCCCTGCGCCCGATCGCCGGCACGCGCCCCCGTGGCCACGACGAGGCCGAAGACCAGGCCCTCGAGCGCGAGCTGCTGGCCGATCCCAAGGAGCGGGCTGAACACGTGATGCTGGTCGATCTGGGGCGCAATGACCTGGGCCGGGTCTGCGAACCGGGCAGTGTGCGGGTCAGCGAACTGATGGTGATCGAGCGCTACTCCCACGTGATGCACATCGTCAGCCAGGTCGAGGGCCTGCTGGCCCGCGGCCGCACCGTCTGGGACCTGTTGATGGCAGCCTTTCCAGCTGGGACCGTGAGCGGTGCCCCCAAGATCCGGGCGATGCAATTGATCCATCAGCTCGAACCCGATGCCCGCGGCCCCTATTCGGGTGTCTATGGGGCCGTCGACCTCACCGGGGCCCTCAACACCGCGATCACCATTCGCACGATGGTGGTGCTGCCCCATCCCGAAGGGGGCTGGCGGGTGCAGGTGCAGGCCGGTGCAGGGGTGGTCGCCGATTCGCGCCCTGAGGCCGAATACCAGGAGACGCTCAACAAAGCCCGGGGCATGCTCAAGGCCCTGGCCTGTCTGCCATGAGCCTGCTGCTCAAGGGCTTTGAAGTCGAGATGTACACCGGCCGTGCCGATGGCACGGTGGTGGGTTGCGCCGCGTCTGCGGCCAGGGAGCTGAGCGGGTTTGTCACCGAGCCGGATCACCGCAACCTCGAATACATCACCGCTCCAGATGCCTCCTACGCCAACCAGCTGCAGTTGCTGCTCGAGCCCCGCCGCCGGCTGCGGGGCTGGCTGCAGCAACGGGGGCTGACCCTGCTGCCGGGCAGCACCCTGAGCACCGGTGACAGCAGCCGGTTTGAGCGTTCAGATCCAGCCAATCCGTACCACGGCTACATCGAACGCACCTACGGCACCAGCGTCGTCACCGCCAGCGTCCACATCAACCTGGGCATCGGCCCGGCCGAGGGGGGCATGGACAGCCTGTTTGCCGCCCTGCGGCTGCTGCGCTGTGAGGCCGCCCTGCTGCTGGCCCTGTCAGCGAGTTCGCCGTTTCTTGACAACCGCCCGACCGGAGCCCATTCGCAGCGTTGGCTGCAGTTTCCCCTGACACCGCCGACGGTGCCGTTGTTCAGCGACCACCAGCACTACATCGACTGGATGCAGGCCCAGCTGGCCGCCGGCAGCATGCAGAACGTGCGCCATCTGTGGACCTCGGTGCGTCCGAATGGGGACAACCGGCCCCACGACCTGAACCGGGTGGAGATCCGCATCTGCGATCTGATCGCCGACCCAGCCGATCTGCTGGCGGTCACCGCCTTTGCCGAACTGCGGCTGCTGCAATTGCTGGCCGAGCCCGAACGCCATGACCCGCTGCGGGCCAGCAGCCTGCCCGCCCCGGCCCTGGCCACCCTGGCCGATGCCAATGACCGTGCCGCGGCCGCCTGCAGCCTGGATGCCACCTTGCAGGACTGGCGCGAGGGCACACCCATCAGCGCCCGCACCTGGCTGCGGCGTGAACTGGAAGCCCTGACACCACTGGCGAGGGAACGGGGGCTGGCCCCGGTGATCGCCCCGCTGCACGCCATCCTGGACCAGGGAAATCAGGCCATGCGCTGGCTTCAGCGCTACCAGCAGGGTGAAACGATCGCGGCGATTGTCGCGAGCGATGCGGCAGCCCTGGCCCTGCGGGAGGAAGGTTTGGGATGATCATGGTCAGACCCGACATCAGCCCAGCCCGTTCCCCCCTGCCGATGCGGCCCTCCGACCCGCTTGCCACTTCTGCCTCGCCGCGGGTGCGCCGATTGCTCGGCGAGCGTCTCGAGCTCGTTGAAGAGCTGTGGCAGACCGTGCTTCGCAGCGAATGTCCCCCAGAGCAAGCCGAGAGGCTGCTGCGGCTCAAGCAGCTCAGCGACCCGGTAGCCCCCCAGGACCCGGCCGCCCCCCAGAGCGAGAGCAGCGCGGGCATCGTCGCCCTGATCCGCGAGATGGATCTGGCCGAGGCGATCGCCGCCGCCCGGGCCTTCTCGCTTTACTTTCAACTGGTCAACATCCTCGAGCAGCACATCGAGGAGGACAGCTACCTCGACAGCCTCAGCGATCAGAGCCAGCCCCTGCCGGCTGATCCGTTCCAGCCGCCCCTGGCCAGCCAGGTGGAGCCAGCCACCTTCAGGCAACTGTTCGAGCGCCTGAGGGGATTGAACGTCCCCCCGGCCCGGCTCGAGGGCCTGCTACACGATCTCGACTTGCGGTTGGTGTTCACCGCCCACCCCACTGAAATCGTGCGCCACACCGTGCGCCACAAACAGCGCCGGGTGGCCCATCTGATTCAACGGCTCGAACAGGCCGACGGCCTGAGCCTCGACGACACCCTGGTGATTCGTCGCCAGCTCGAGGAGGAGATCCGGCTGTGGTGGCGCACCGATGAACTGCACCAGTTCAAGCCCACCGTGCTCGACGAGGTCGATTACGCCCTGCACTACTTCCAGCAGGTGCTGTTCGACGCCATGCCCCAGCTGCGCCAGCGGCTGCGCTCGGCCCTGGCCGCCAGCTACCCAGATGTCGAGCCACCGCGCGACGCCTTCTGCACCTTTGGCTCGTGGGTGGGATCCGACCGCGATGGCAACCCCTCGGTCACCCCCGAGATCACCTGGCGCACCGCCTGCTACCAGCGTCAGCTGATGCTGGAGCGGTACATCAAATCGGTCAGCGAGCTCAGGGATCAACTGAGCATCTCGATGCAATGGAGTCAGGTCAGCCCGGCCCTGCTCGAGTCCCTGGAGATGGACCGGCTGCGCTTCCCCGAGATCTACGAAGAGCGGGCCGCCCGTTACCGGCTCGAGCCCTACAGGCTCAAGCTCAGCTACACCCTGCGGCGCCTCCAGCTGACCCACCAGCGCAACCAGCAGCTGGCCGAAGCGGGCTGGGAATCGCCCTGTGATGGCCACGCCGGCCTGGTGAGCCCCCTGGGCGGCGATGGGGGCGGCCTCGAGGGCAGCAACCAGGCCCCCGAGCTGCACTTCAGCTCGGCTGATGAATTTCGAACCAGCCTCGAACTGATCCAGGAAAGCCTGCAGGTCACCGGCCTGAGCTGCGAACCGCTGCAGACCCTGATCAGCCAGGTCCACATCTTTGCCTTCTGCCTGGCCAGCCTTGACATTCGCCAGGAGAGCACGCGCCACAGCGATGCCATCGATGAGCTGAGCCGCTATCTGCAGCTCCCCGTCCCCTATGCCCAGATGGACGAGGCCCAGCGCATCGACTGGCTGCTGGCCGAGCTGCAGACGCGCCGGCCCCTGCTGCCGCCGGCTGCCCGCTGGAACGAGGCGACCGCCGAGACCTTTGCCGTGTTCCGCATGCTCAAGCGGCTGCAGCAGGAGTTCGGCGAGCGCATCTGCCGCACCTATGTGATTTCGATGAGTCACACGGTGTCGGACCTGCTCGAGGTGCTGCTGCTGGCCAAGGAGGCTGGCCTGGTGGATCCCCAGGCCCAACGGGCCTCGCTGCTGGTCGTCCCCCTGTTCGAAACGGTCGAGGACCTGCAGGGCGCCCCCGCTGTGATGGAACGCCTGCTCAAAGAGCCCTTCTACAAGCGTCTGATCAGCGGTGGAACCGAATCAGCCCAGCCTCTGCAGGAGGTGATGCTCGGCTACTCGGACAGCAACAAGGACTCGGGATTTCTGTCGAGCAACTGGGAGATTCACAAGGCCCAGATCGCCCTGCAGCGCCTGGCCGACAGCCACCGTGTGGCCCTGCGGATCTTCCACGGCCGGGGCGGGTCGGTGGGACGCGGAGGCGGCCCCGCCTATCAGGCGATCCTGGCCCAACCCAGCGGCACCCTCTGCGGTCGGATCAAGATCACCGAACAGGGTGAGGTGCTGGCCTCCAAGTACGCCCTGCCCGAACTGGCCCTCTACAACCTGGAGACCGTCACCACGGCGGTGCTGCAGAACAGCCTGGTGAGCACACCGGTCGACGACACCCCCAGCTGGAATGCGCTGATGGCCCGGCTGGCGGCCCGGTCCCGCAGTCATTACCGCTCCCTGGTGCACGACAACCCGGAGCTGGTGGCCTTCTTTCAGCAGGTGACGCCGATCGAGGAGATCAGCAAGTTGCAGATCTCCAGCCGCCCGGCCCGACGCAAGGGCGGTGCCAAGGATCTGTCGAGTCTGCGGGCCATCCCCTGGGTGTTCGGCTGGACCCAGAGCCGCTTTCTGCTGCCGAGCTGGTTCGGTGTCGGTGCCGCCCTGCAGGAGGAACTGGACCAGGATGGAGGCCAGCTCGAACTGCTGCGGCTGCTTTACCAACGCTGGCCGTTCTTCAGGATGTTGATCTCGAAGGTCGAGATGACCCTGGCCAAGGTCGATCTGGACCTCGCCCATCACTATGTGCAGACCCTGGGACGGACCGAGAACCGCGAGGCGTTCGAGGCGATCTTCGCTGCGATCGCAGCCGAGTTCACCCTCACCCGAGACCTGGTGCTGCAGATCACCGGTCACACCCGCCTGCTCGATGCCGACCCGGCCCTGCAGCTGGCGGTGGATCTCCGCAACCGCACGATCATCCCACTGGGGTTCCTGCAGGTGGCCCTGTTGCGACGCCTGCGTGAACAGAACCGCCAGCCACCGATGAGTGAGGCCGGCAACAGCGAGACCGACGGTCGCACCTACAGCCGCAGTGAATTGCTGCGGGGTGCCCTGCTGACCATCAATGGCATCGCCGCCGGCCTCCGCAACACCGGCTGATCCTGGACTCCCTGTTGCTTCCATTTCGCCTGCCCCCCACCGCCCCGCGCCTGCGTGAGGGCTATCGCCTGTCCGAAAATGCCGTCCTGACAGCCGATGCCCTCAACAACTTGCTGCGTCATTGCGGCGAGGCTCCCCGCTCTGAGGCCTGCTGGCAGCAGGTGCTGGAGCGCAGCACCTGGCATGTGGCGGTGTTCGGCGGCGGGGACCGCCTGGTCGGATTCGTGCGGGTCACCAGCGACATGGCCCTCAATGCCAATCTCTGGGATCTCTGCGCCGACCCCGGCGACTCGGCACAAGCTGAAATCTATGCAGCGCTGGTGAGCTCGGTGCTGAACAGGCTGCGGCGAGACCTGGGGGGGTGCAGCATTTCACTGGCAGCACCGGCCGACGCCCTGTCAGCGTTGGCGCAGCATGGCTTTGTCGTCGACCCAGGGGGGATCAGAGCCATGGGTCTGGCCCTGGAATGACCTGGATCGCTCCTTGATGCTTCCCTGTTCCGGCAGGGAAGTTGACACGAGCATGGAGGGACTCGAACCCCCGACACTCAGAACCGGAATCTGATGCTCTATCCAACTGAGCTACATGCCCTCAGCCGTTGCCGGCTGAGCCCACCTTAACTGCTGGCGGCATCGTGGCGATTCGGTTGCAACGACTCGAGCTGATGCGCTTTCGCAACATCAGTCACCTGGAGCTCCGGATCGAAGCGCCAAGGTTGCTGGTGGTCGGGCGCAACGGTGAAGGCAAATCGAACCTGCTGGAAGCGGTTGAACTACTGGGCAGCCTGCGCTCCCACCGTGCCGGCCTCGATCGCGACCTGATTCAGCAGCACCAGGCGTCAGCCCGCCTGCAGGGCACCACCGCCGAGGGCGATCTGTTGCAGCTGGACCTGCGCCGCAGCGGCGGACGCCAGGCCAGCCGCAACGGCAAGCTGCTCGAGCGGCAGCACGACCTGCTGGGCAGCCTGCGCTGCGTGGGCTTCAGCGCCCTCGACCTGGACCTGGTGCGGGGCGAACCGGCCCTGCGCCGGCACTGGCTTGACCGGGTTGTCCTGCAGCTCGAACCGCTCTACAGCGAACTGCTCAGTCGCTATGGCCGTTTGCTGCGTCAGCGCAGTCAGTTGCTGCGACGGCAGCAAGGTCCCACCAGCAACGACGTGCTGCTGGATGCCTTTGATGCCCAGATGGCTCTTCTGGGCACCCGTCTGCACCGGCGGCGGCAGCGGGCCCTGGCGCGGCTCGAACCGCTGGCTGCCCGTTGGCACGGTCGGCTCAGCGACGGCCATGAGCTGCTCGAGCTGCACTACCGCAGCGGCAGCGAACCCCCTGCTGAAGACAGCGAGGCCGCCTGGTGTCAGACCCTGCAGGAACAGCTGCTGCGGCAACGGCCCGACGAATGCCGCCTGGGCCAGTGCGGAGTCGGTCCCCATCGCGATGAGATCGCGCTGCTGCTGCAGGGCAACCCCGCCCGTCGCTACGGCTCGGCGGGTCAGCAGCGCACGCTGGTGCTGGCCCTCAAGCTGGCCGAGCTCGAACTGGTGCAACAGGTGGTCGGCGAACCACCGGTGCTGTTGCTCGACGATGTGCTGGCCGAGCTCGACCCAGGCCGCCAGCAGCTCTTGCTGGCGGCGGTGGGGCAGGGCCACCAGTGCCTGGTCAGTGCCACCCATCTGGAGGCATTCAGCGGTGGCTGGCGGCAGGCCAGCCAGGTGATCGGCATGCAGGGCGGCGCGGTGGTCCCTGATCAGTGCTGATGCCCCAGATGGGCTGCACACCCCGTATGGTGGATGGCTTGTGCACGCAGGGCCCTGATGACCCAGACCCTCTCCAGCCTTCATCCCAACCCCGGATGGGCCGGCGATCTCTTCTCCCACTCCCTCTCTGCTCCCCAGACCCCTGTGTCTGACACGGTGGGCAAACACTGCATTCTTGAGCTCTACGACTGCTGTCACGAGAAGCTCAATGACGAAGCCTTTCTCAGGGACGCCATCACCGATGCTGCCAAACGGGCTGGCGCCACTCTTCTGCACCTGGTCACCCACCATTTCGAGCCCC
>CAZJIF010000035.1:0-16731 GCA_964546045.1 uncultured Klebsiella sp.
CCCTCATGGGCTCAGCCAGAGCCAGGTGCCCGATTGGTGCGGTTATCGGTTGATCGATCGGCTCTGAGCGTTGCGCACCAGGGTGGCCGCCCGGCCTTCAAGGCGGGCTGGCAGCCGGGTCCAGGCCACGGGGCGTCCCGAGGGCACGGCGTAGGTGGTCTCGGTCAGGGTGCCTTGCTTCCAATCGATCGCCAGGGTGGTGGTGGTCTGCTGGGGAGGCAGGTCTCCCTGCAGCAGCCGCCTCGGGCCGCTCCCTAGGGCCCCCAGCTGGATCAGATCCAGCTGACCGCGCCGGGCCGGATACCAGGCGTGCTGGTGACCGCTGATGTAGGCCTGCACTCGCCCCTCCTCCAGCAAGCGCTGCACCGCGGCCGACTGCTCGAGCACTTCGCCGGGCCGATCACGCCCCTGGCTGACCCCGGCCAGCGGCAGGTGCCCCATCACCAGCCGCAGCCGCGCCTGACGGGCGGCGCTGCTGGTCAGCTGCTGGCGCGCCCAGTTCAGCTGGGCAGCGGGGATGCTGCTGGAGCTGGCATCCCACACCAGCCAGAACACGTCGTTGTTCAGAACGCTGTAGTGGAACGGAAAGTCGGCCGTATCGACAAACTGCAGACCCAGGGCCTGGCGCCGCGGCGTCCAGAAACGGCGCACGGCCTGGCGATCGGCGGCAAAGCCCGGCGAGCCGTCGTGATTGCCCAGGGTGAGCAGAAACGGCGCCCCCGCCGCACGCACGGGCGCCAGCACCGTGCGCGCAAAGCTGTCCCACATGGCATCGAGCTGGACGGCGCCCAGACCGTGCTTCTGGCCGGCCACCATGTCGCCGGCACAGGCCACCAGTGCCGGCTTCAGGGCCAGCAGCTGGCGCAGGCCCTGGCTCACCTGGGGGATGTAGCTGGTGGAGCCGTAGCTGCTGTTGAGGTCGCTGATCAGGCCGATCAGCAGCTCGTTCGCTGCGCTGCTGGCAAGGGCGGGTCGGCGCTGGTCGAGCTCCCAGATGAAGCCCCCCGCTGCGGTACTCGCGGCGCCACTGGCGGCGAGCTGGAGCAGCTGGCGGCGGCGCAGGGGCATGGGGGCTAGATCGCTTGCGCGTCAGCATGGGGCATCTGGCGATGCAATGCAGATCCATGAACATCGACGGCAAGGCCTGGCGCACGATCTGGCTCGAGGACAGCAGCAGGTCGGTGGGCGTGATCGATCAGACCCGGCTGCCCCACCGTTTCACCACCTGCACGCTCAGCAGTTGCCAGCAGGCGGCCGACGCCATCAGCACCATGGTCGTGCGCGGCGCGCCGTTGATCGGGGTCACCGGTGCCTATGGGCTGATGCTGGCGCTGCAGGCTGACCCTGGTGATGCCTCCCTGGCCGCGGCGTTTGCCCTGCTCAACGCCACCCGGCCCACGGCGATCAACCTGCGCTGGGCACTCGAGCGTGTGCGCGACGTGGTGGCGCCCCTGCCTCCAGCGGAGCGCGCCGAGGCCGCCAAGGCCGAAGCAGCCGCCATTGCCGATGAAGACGTTGCCATGTGCGAGGCGATCGGCGAGCACGGCCTGCAGCTCTTCCAGCAGCTGGCGGCGGCCCGCCCCCCTGAGCGCCAACACGAGCCCTTCAGAGTGCTCACCCACTGCAACGCCGGCTGGCTGGCCACGGTCGACTGGGGCACGGCCCTGGCCCCCATTTACAAGGCCCACCGTGCCGGGCTCAACATCCACGTGTGGGTCGATGAGACCCGCCCGCGCAACCAGGGGGCCAGCCTCACCGCCTTTGAGCTGGGCCGCGAGGGGGTGCCCCACACGGTGATCGTCGACAACGCCGGCGGCCACCTGATGCAGCACGGCCAGGTGGATGCGGTGATCGTCGGCACCGACCGCACCACCCGCACTGGCGATGTGTGCAACAAGATCGGCACCTACCTCAAGGCCCTGGCCGCCCACGACAACGGCGTGCCGTTCTATGTGGCCCTGCCCGCCTCCACGATCGACTGGACCGTGGCCGACGGCGTGGCCGAGATTCCGATCGAGGCGCGCAGCAGTGCCGAGGTGACCCACATCCAGGGGCGTGGCGGCGACGGCGCTATCACCAGCGTGCAGCTCACGCCCGATGGATCTGACGGCTTCAACCCTGCCTTTGATGTCACACCGGCACGGCTGGTGACGGCCCTGATCACAGAACGGGGCGTGTGCGCTGCCAGTGAGGCGGGCTTGCGGGGGCTGTATGGCGCCTGAAGGCGGCGTGCCGCCTTCAGGACCAGCCCTCAAGAACAATCTTGCCGATGGTGCGCCCGCTCTCCAGGTGGGCGTGGGCCGCGCGCAGCTTGGTGGCGTTGATCGGGCCGAGGGTCTGACGGGCGCTGTTCCGCAGCGCACCTGTATCCACCAGCGCCCCAAGGCGATCGAGAATGCGCCCCTGCTGGTCCATGTCGGCGGTGCCGTACTGGGGACGGGTGAACATGAACTCCCAGCACAGCCGCACACTCTTGGCCTTGAGCAGGGCCTGATCCAACGGGCCGCGGTTGCCCACGATTGCCAGGATCGTCCCCTGGGGCGCCACCAGCTCGGCCATCTGATCCCAGTACGCGTCGGTGTCGGCGAAGTTGGCGATCCAGGGCAGGCCTGCTCGGGCATCGGCGGGTGCACCATCTGCTGCGTTCAGGGCCTCAAGCTGTGGGGCCAGGGGCTGGTGGTGATCGACCACGGCCGCAGCGCCCAGCTCGAGGCACCAGGCGCGGCTGTCTGGCCTTGAGGCGGTGGCGATCACCCGCAGGCCGGCGCGTCGGGCGAGTTGGATCGCCATGGAGCCCACGCCCCCGGCGCCGCCGATGATCAGCAGCGTCTGTCCTTCCTGGGTTGGGGTCGGTTCAGGGCTCAGACCCAGCCGCTCGAACAGACCCTCCCAGGCGGTCAGGCCCGTCAATGGAATTGCGGCTGCTGCAGCGGCATCCAGGCTCTGGGGCGGCGATCCGCAGAGACGGCTGTCGATCGCCACCAGCTCGGCGTTGCAGCCCTGTCGGGTCACGTCGCCGGCGGCCATCACCCGATCGCCGATGTGCCAGGCCCCGGTGGCAGCTGCCTCGGGGCCCAGCGCCTCCACCACGCCGCAGCAGTCAAAGCCCAGCACCAACGGGGGCGCGTGGACGCGAGGGTCCGTTGCCCCCTGGCCGGCGCGCAGCTTGGTGTCGACCGGATTGACACTGATCGCCTGCACCCGGATCAGCAGGTCGTGGGGACGCAGCTCAGGGGCTGGCAGCTCCAGGTCGAGCAGCGCCTCGGGATCGTGGAGCGGCAGGTGACGGCGCAGACCAACGGCGCGCATGGCTTCTAGGCTCAGGTCTTGCAGGAGCATGATCTCCCGTGAACGAGGCGGATCTGCGCCAACAGGTGGTCGATACCGCCCGTGCCCTCAACGCCAGTGGCATCAATCAGGGCACTTCGGGCAATGTCTCGGCCCGCATCGCGGGGGGCCTGCTGATCACGCCGACCTCGCTGCCCTACGAGCAGATGCAACCGGGTGATCTGGTGGCGCTTGATCTGCAGGGCCAGCCGTTGCATGACGGCCAGCGCCGGCCCTCATCCGAATGGCGCCTGCATGCCGACATCCTGCGCCAGCGGCCCGAGGCCCAGGCCGTGGTGCATTGCCATTCCACCAGTGCCACGGCTCTGGCCTGTCATGGGCGCGGCATTCCGGCCTTTCATTACATGGTGGCCGTGGCCGGAGGCGTCGATGTGCGTTGTGCCGCCTATGCCCTGTTCGGTACCCAGGCGTTTTCGGATCTGGCCCTGGCGGCACTCGCCGACCGCCAGGCGGCGCTGCTGGCCCAGCACGGTCAGGTGACCCTCGCCAGCAGCCTGCCCCAGGCCCTGCGCCTGGCGATCGAGGTGGAGACGCTGGCGCGCATGTATCTGCAGGCCCTGCAGCTGGGCGAACCGCCGGTGCTCGATCCAGCTCAGATGGCTGCCGTGCAGCAGCAATTCACCTCCCTGCTTTACGGCGCCTGAGGGCGCTGAGGGCCACAAAGACCAGCAGCACATCGAAGACCTTCATGTCCCTTGCCGATGCAGCAGAACGGCCAGGGCAATCCACAGCAGCGTCAGACCGAAGCAGACAGCGGTCCACACCGGCAGCCCCCAGCCGGCGATGGCCAACGGGGCCATCACGGTGATCACCCCGCCGGCCAGCAGGGGCTGCAGCAGCAGTTGTTTGATCGAGAACGGCGTTAGCGCGTCGCTCTGGTCATCGGGGTCGGCCATGTTGAGCAGCAACAACCCACTGGCCGCCACGCCGGTGGCCTGGCCAAACTCGAGGATGCCGCGCTCAAACCAGGGCGCCGGGAGGCTGCGGCGGGCCAGGATCAGGACCACGGCCAGATTCCAGATCAGGCCGACCAGGGCCAACACCGTCAGTGGCAGCCAATCCTGGGCCAGCAGAGCCAGATCGAGGCAGGCGGTGGCGGCCACGATCAACAGGTCGGCTGACACGGTGCCGATGCGGCTCTGCACCTTGGTGCAGGCCAGATCCCCGGCCCCGACCCCTTCGAGCAGCAGGCGCACCAGCAGCGAGCCGATCAGGGCCAGTGGAAACACCGGCAAGGCATCGATCACCACAGCGAACCCGCCGCCGATGCGGCTTGCCAGCTGTTGCAACAGGGCCATCAGGCCACAGCCGATCGCCACGGCGATCCCCGCCAGGGCCAGGTTGATCAGCCAGCGGCGCAGCCGCGCGCCGGGTGTTGCAGCCGCGGTGTCACCGACAACGGCGGCTACCACAGGCCCCCCGGGCACCACAGGCGGGGCCATCAGCCAACCCTGGGCCCGGGCGATGACCACCACCAACCCGCCCACCAGGGTGGAGGCCAGCAGACCCACGGTGGCCATCGCCAGCCCCAGGGCCTGGCCGCCTTCGACCCCCAGGCGTTCGTAGGTGGGGCCCATCGCCGCCGCCGATCCGTGGCCGCCCTCATAGGCCACCTCGATCAGGCAGGCCATGACCGGGCTGACATGCAGCAATGGTCCAAGCACCAGCAGCACCGCCAGCGCAGCCACCAGGTACTGACCGAAGGCCAGGGTCAGGGCCAGCAGCACCTGGGCGCCCAGGGGACGCAGCAGTCCGTTGAGGCGTGGCAGGGGTTTGCCCAGCAGCAGGGTGCCGAACACCAGCGTCAGCAGGATCAACGGCAGCTGGTCCCAGAGGGCGATCACCCGCGCGGGGATCAGGGCCAGCAGGCCGCCACCGGGAGCGATCAGCAGTCCCAGCGTGCCGGCCAGCAGCGCTTCGGGGATGCCCCATTGGTGCACGCCGAGGCTGCGGCCGAGGGCGGTGCCCACGCCCAGCAGACCCACCAGCAGCGCCAGGGCCAGGGCCAGGTCCCCCAGCAGCGGCAACCAAACCGGCAACGAGAGCACAGCGTTCATGCCAATCCCAGATGGGTGCGAAAAAAGGCTTCGGTCGCTTCCAGCACCTGGATCTGGGTGTCGCTGCGGCGAAAACCATGGCCCTCGCCGGCAAAGCGATGCACCGCGACCGCGATGCCGTTGGCCTGCAGGGCGGCGGCCATGCGGTCGGTCTGATCGGGGGGGACGACCTTGTCGTCCAGGCCCTGAAAGAAGATCACCGGACAGCGGATGCGCTGGGCATGCAGCAGGGGCGAGCGCTCGTCATAGGTGGGTTTGGCCTGGGGCCAGGGGCCCACCAGGCTGTCGAGATAGCCCGCCTCAAAGCGGTGGGTGTCGCGGGCCAGCGCGCTCAGATCGCCCACGCCGTAGCGGCTGGCTCCGGCCTTGAACACGTCGGTGAAACAGAGGGCCGCCAGGGTGGTGAAGCCGCCGGCACTGCCGCCTTCGATGGCCAATCGCTCTGGGTGGGCCTTGCCCGCTGTCACCAGCGCGCGGGCGGCGGCGGCGCAGTCGGCCACATCGACGATCCCCCACTGCCCGTTCAGTCGCTCGCGATAGGCGCGGCCAAAGCCAGTGGAGCCGCCATAGTTGACATCGACCACCCCCCACCCCCTGGTGGTCCAGTACTGGATCGCCAGGCTCAGACCGGTACGGGCCATGGACGTGGGGCCACTGTGGCTCTTGACCAGCAGGGGGGCATCGGGTCTGGCGCCGCCACTGGGGGGGTAATACCAGGCATGGGTCGGCAGGCCCTTGTGACCGTCAAACCAAAACCCTTCGGGTTGGCTGATCTGGGCAGGGCTCAGGGGGCACGGCTCGGGACTGGCAGGACTGTGGTTCCACTGCCCGCTGTCCAGGTCAAGTTGCAGCAGCCCCTGACCGGTCAGCGGTCCGCTGGCCAGTGCCACCACCTGGCCAGATGCGGCAGTCAGATCGCCCAGGTCGGTGAAGGGCAGCGTTAGGGGATGCCAGCCGGCTGCACCGTCGGCGCCGGCCAGGGAGACTTGGCCCAGCTCCCAGGCCCCATCCCGGCAGCAGAGCGCCACCAGGTGCCGCCCGTCCCAGGCGCAGGTGCGCATGCCGTAAACCCATTGAGGCTGTCCAAACTCGGCCTGCAGCGGCAGCAATGGCCGCCATCGCTGGTCCTCTGGCAGCCATTGCTGCAGGTTCCAGAAGCCTTCGGCGTCACTGGCAACCACCAGGCACTCCTGCTGCTCAGCCGTTGCCACCCAAAGGGGTTGGAACAGGGCTTCGTCGGACCTGCCGGCGCCAACGCCAGCTAGGGGGCGAGGGGCCTGCAGGCTGCCGTCCGCATCCAGGTCGGCCAGCCAGAGCGTGTTGCGCTCCCAGGGCATGGATGGATGCTGCCACTCGAGCCAGGCCAGTTGCCTGCCGCTGGGGCTCAGCACCGCGTCGCCGCAGAAATCGGCGCAGGCATGCAGCAGTTCGGGTTCGCCGCCGGCGAGGGGCACCGTCACCAGCTGGTCGCGGCTCTCCGCTTCCATCACCCCCAGCCAGCGCCTGCGCCCCCGGTCGATCACCCCACCGGCAAAGGCTCTCGGCCGCTCGGCCGCAACGGCTGGGGTGAGCTGTCGGAAGGCGAGCGCGTTGTCTGCGGCAGGGACTGCCAGATCGCGATGCCACAGGCAGCTGTCGCCACCGTTGACAAACACCAGGTCACTGTCGGCGATGGCCACCACGCCACCGCCGTACTCATGCACGCGGCTGCGCAGGTCCCAGTTGCCGGGGGTGAGTTCGTCGGGCTGGGCCTGGGGGTTGCCCACAGGTCGGCGCAACAGGGTGGTGCGCCCCCCCTCCTGCGGGCGTTGCTCGAGCCAGTAGAGGAACGCACCGTCGAGTTTCGGTTCCTTGAGCACGGGTGTGCTGCCCACAACGGCGCGGGCGCTGAGGGTGCCCCTGCCCTGGTCGTTGTGCATTCGAGCCCCGGGCCGATCGCTCTAGAATCACACCAACGTATGTCTTGGGTTCGTTGGCGCGCAGCTTCGCCCAGATGGCCCGCTCCGCCGAGCAGACCACCCGCACGGTTCAAGTCGCCAAGGATGCGCTCGACCAGCCTCCCCTGACAATCCGCACCCTCGGCGATCAGGTCCTGCGCCAGAGCGCCCGGCGCATCAGCAAGGTCGACGAAGCGGTGCGCGAGTTGGCCCGCGACATGCTGCGCAGCATGTACAGCTCCAGCGGCATCGGCCTGGCCGCTCCCCAGGTCGGGGTGCACAAGCAGCTGCTGGTGATCGACCTCGATCCCGAGACGGCCACGACACCGCCGATGGTGCTGATCAATCCCGAGATCCGCTCGTTCGGTTCGGCGATCGAGACCTACGAAGAGGGTTGCCTCAGCATCCCCGGTGTCTACCTCAACGTGGTTCGGCCTTCCGTGGTCGAGGTCACCTACCGCGATGAGCTCGGCAGGCCCCAGCGCCTCAAGGCCGATGGTCTGCTCTCGCGTTGCATCCAGCACGAGATGGACCACCTCAACGGCGTGCTGTTCGTCGATCGTGTCACCGACGAGCTCAGTCTCAATGCCGGTCTGCAGGACAAAGGCTTTAATCGGGCCGACGTCCACGCGATCCGCTGACCCCCATGCCGATGAAACCCCTGGCCGGGCTGTTTCTGGCCCTGGCCTGTGTGTTGGGCATCGCTGCCACCGGTTCGGTCTTCGAACTGGCCTATGGCGACCCGGATCTCGGATCGAAAACCACACTCCTGATCCTTGGCCTGAGCCTGCCGGGCACAGTTGTGGCCCTTCTGGCTGCGATCCGGATCAACAAACCGGCCTGAACCCCCTGGCTCCCGCGTCCGGGCGGCCATACCATTCGCTCTCAGTCCTGTCTGCGACATGACCCCATCGGTGCTGCGTTCTGGCCTGTTGACCACGGTGTCAACCCTGGCGGTCCCGGCCCTGCTGGCCAGCCTCCTCCCTGCCGGAGCGAGCGCTGGCCAGCTGTTTGATGCCATTGCGGTCCCCCAGGAGCGCTTTGTGATTGTGGCCGTGCCGATCGGTTCGAGCGGTACCAAGGCTCAGCTGCAGATCTACGAGCAGATCGATCCCAGCAAACGTGCCTGCTTTGAGGTGGCCAGCGGCACCCCGGCCGCCGTGGCACCCCTGTTGGGAACCTTTGACTTCACCGGCATCTGCCGTCGGTACATCGATTCGCAGGGCTATTCGGCCCGGGTCGGCAATGAGGACCTGGGCAGTGGCTACCGCTTTGTCGTGCGCAAGGTGGGCGATGACAACCTGCTGATGGCCACTCCGGCCGGCGGATCTTCGGCTAAGCCCGAAATGCTGGTTGGCCGCACCAATGGCACAGCTGCTCCGACCACGTTTCTGGCGTTCACGCTTGAACCGGGCTGGCAGGTGATGCGACGGGCCTATGGCGGCCGTCCCCTGGGGCATGTCTACCTGCACCGGTCGGCCTGGCCGGGCGACGCTCAGGCGACGGCTCCTGACGCCACCGGGGCCAAGGAGGCCGCTGCTGCCGCCACGGCCACTCCAGCGGTGCCGCCGTCGCCTTCGCCTGGCAAGGGGGGGTGAAGCCCTCTTGCTAGGGTGGCGCCTCTGACGCATTGATCACCAGCTTCATGACCCAGGTCACCGTGGGCGAAAACGAGGGCATCGAATCAGCCCTGCGTCGCTTCAAGCGTCAGGTCTCCAAGGCTGGGATCTTTGCGGATCTCAAGCGTCTCCGCCATCACGAGACCCCCACCGAGAAGTACAAGCGCAAGGCTCAGCAGCGTCGCCGTCGCCGCTGATCGGCTGGCGTTTCACGAAAGGGCCAGGTCAAACGAGCGGTAGCCGATGGCCTCGGCAATCGCCGCCTCATCGACCTCCGGCCGATCATCCAGATCGCAGATGGTCTGCGCGACGCGCAGCACCCGTTCACTGCCGCGGCCTGTCAGTTTGCGTTGCTGCAGGGCGGCCTCCCAGAACCTGAGCGCATCAGCCGAGATGCGCAGGGTTTTGCGGAAGCCTTGGCTCCCCAGACTTCCGTTGCTCAGCCTGTCCGGGTTGCGCTTTTCCATCCGTTGTCGGGCAGCAGCCACCCGCCCCGCCACCGTTGCAGAGTTCTCGGGAGCGCTTGCCGGAGCCGTCGCTTCGTAATTGCGGCGCAGGGCGTCGCTGTTGACCGGTCGCATGCAGACCTGTAGGTCAAGCCTGTCCAGCAATGGGCCCGACAGCCTTGACCAATAGCGCTGGCGCATCGAATCCAGGCAGCTGCAGCCTGGGTCGCTGTTGCCGTACCAGCCGCAGGGGCAGGGGTTCGTGGCTGCCACCAAGGTGATCCGGCAGGGGAAGCGGGTTTGTAGCCGGGCTCGGTGAATCCAGATTTCGCCCATGTCCAGGGGCTGGCGCAGCTGGTCGAGCACCTCCCTCGGGAATTCGGCCAGCTCATCGAGAAACAGCACGCCATGGTGGGCCAGGCTCAGCTCGCCCGGGCGGGGATTGGCGCCGCCGCCGACCAGGGCAGTCGCTGAGCAGCTGTGGTGTGGGCTGCGAAAGGGCCGGCTGTGCAGAAGTCCGCGGTTGTTGGGCAGCAGGCCTGCGACCGAGTGAATCTGGGTGATCGCCAGGGCCTCGGCTTCATTGAGGGGGGGCAGCAGTCCTGGCAGTCGCTGGGCCAGCATGGTTTTGCCGCTGCCGGGAGGGCCCACCAGCAGCAGGTGGTGTTCGCCCGCGGCGGCAATCTCCAGAGCCCTGCGTCCATGCAGCTGGCCCTGCACGGCGTTCAGATCGGGGGTTTCCTCGCCTGGGGTGAAGGGGTTGCGCGATGGTCGGGCTTTGGCAGGCGACCGCAGCGTGCCTTGCCTGCGCCGCCTCACGGGGTCCAGCAGAACCAGCACCTCGCCCAGGTTGGCGGCACTCCAGACGGTCAGCCCCTGGACCAGAGCTGCTTCGCCGTGGTTGGCAGCAGCCACCAACAGCGCCCTGGCCCCGGCACGGTGGGCCGCGATCGCCAACGGCAGCACGCCGCGGATCGGCCGTAGTGCCCCATCCAGGGCCAGCTCGGCTGCACTCCAGACCCCGTCGAGGTGGTCGGCGGGCAGCTGGCCGCTGGCCATCAGCAGGGCCAGGGCGATCGGCAGATCAAATCCAGGTCCCTCCTTGCGCAGATCTGCGGGGGCCAGGTTGACCACCACCCGGGTCAGCGGCACCCGCAGACCGCTGTTGCGCAGGGCGGCACGCAGCCGCTCGCGGGATTCCTGGATGGCGGTGTCGGCCAGTCCGACCATCTGCAGGGCCGGCAGTCCCGGCCCCAGATCGACTTCCACCTCGACCTGGCGAGCATCCAGTCCCTGCAGGGTGGCGGTGGTGCAGCGTGCCAGCATTCAACAATCGGGTCACTGTCTGATCAGTGCCACCCCTGTAACAGCGTTCGTGGTTGCCATGGCCATTGCCTCAGACGGGGACACCGTGTTCGGCCGGATCCTCAGGGGAGAGATCCCTTGCGATCAGGTCCATGCCGATGACCTGTGCATCGCCTTCCGCGATGTGCAGCCCCAGGCGCCGGTGCATCTGCTGGTGATCCCGCGCGAGCCGATTGCCCAACTGGCCGACGCCGGCCCCGAGCACCAGCTGCTGCTCGGTCATCTGCTGTTGGTTGCAGCGCAGGTGGCCCGCGAGCAGGGGCTCAGCAGCTGGCGCACCGTGATCAACAGCGGTGCCGAGGCCGGCCAGACCGTGTTTCATCTGCATGTGCACGTCATCGGCGGGCGGCCGCTGGCCTGGCCCCCGGGCTAAGTCACAGGGGCAACCCGCCACAATGATGTGACCAACAGGCAGCCATGAATCCCTTTTCGGCCCTGCGCGACCAGCTTGGCAAGCTGCAACGGCTGGCCCAGCCCTATTTCCTGCCCCTGGAGGACGGGGGCAACAGCGCCGGCCAGTTCCTGTTGCTGATTGCAGCGCTGCTGGCGGTGGTGGTGGGCACCACCCTGCTGCTGTTGACGGCGGTTGTCGGCTTGGCCGGCCGCATGGTGCCCGAGCTGCGGGATCGCTTCCTGCCGGGGGTTCCCCAGCAGATCGCTGCGGTCTGGCACGGGCCCATCGGCCTGGTGCTGATGGTGCTGCTGCTGGCTGGACTGGCGTGTTTCGTGGCCTTTCGTGCACGCCTGCGCCAGGGACGCTGGGTGCCCTGGTTGTTGATGGGGGTGATCACATTGTTGATCCTGGTGATCAACGGCATCAATGTTGGCATCAGCTTCGTCGCCCGCAATGTTGACAACACCCTGGTCGCCTACGACCGTGATGGTTTTTGGAAGTCTGTCGCGATCTATGCCTTCTGCCTGGTGCTGGCCTTGCCGATTCGGGCGCTGCAGGCTTACCTGATCCCCAAGCTGGGCTTGTTGTGGCGGGAATGGTTGAGTGGTCGCCTGTTGAACCGTTATCTGCAGAATCGAGTTTATTACAATCTTAACCCTAACGATGAAGACTCTGAGGAGATTGATAATCCCGACCAGCGAATCTCCGAAGACGCTGCCAGTTTTACTTTTACGAGCCTGAATGTCACGGTAGAAATTGTTTCGGCTTTGCTGACTTTTGTCAGTTTTATCATTGTTCTCTGGAGTATTAATGGCAGGCTTGCTCTGCTGTTGCTCGCCTACTCAGTTGCTGGGACTGTGTTGGTTGTCTTTGCCAGCCGCAAGCTGGTGGCCTTAAATTATCAGCAGCTCAAATTTGAGGCTAACTTTCGCTACAGCCTTGTTCACATTCGTGACAATGCGGAATCGATTGCTTTTTACAGGGGTGAGCAACAGGAGGCCAAGGAGGCGACGCGGCGCCTTGGAGGTGCGATCCGCAACTATGACCGGTTAATCATCTGGGAGGCGCTGATCAATGTGATTCAGCGATCCTACGATTACTTTTCGCGCTTTTTGCCCTGGCTCGTGATAGCGCCTGTCTATTTTGCTGAAAAAGTTGATTTTGGCGTGTTTGGTCAAGCTAGTATTGCATTTTCTCAGGTCTTTTTCTCGGTCAGCTACATCGTCAACAACATTGATCGTCTGGCTGCCTTCTCGGCGTCGATCAGTCGCCTTGAAGGATTCCAGGGCAAGGTGGAGTCACTCAGCGCTGCCAATGCTGACAGTCAACCTCAAGCAGATGGGTCTGAAGCAGCCGATCGGGCTGAGCCGGAACGGCATGGATCGATTCTTGTCAGTCACATCGATCTGTATCCTCCCCGTTCATCCCGTTGTCTGATCAAAGACCTCAGTCTGGAGGTCGACATTCAGCAGCGCCTGTTGGTGGTTGGCCCTTCGGGCTGTGGCAAGACCTCCTTTCTGCGCCTGGTCAGCGGCCTGTGGCCTGCAGCTGCAGGGCAGGTGTTCAGGCCCCCGGTCGGCGATCTGATGTTCATTCCCCAGAAGCCCTACATGCTGCTGGGCAGTTTGCGTGAACAGCTCTGCTACCCACAGACGCCAGATCGCTTCAGCGATGAGCAGTTGCGCCACGTTCTCGAACAGGTCAAATTGCCTGAGTTGGTGCAACGGTATCCCGATCTCGACATCAAGCAGGACTGGCCTCGCTTGCTGTCCCTGGGTGAGCAACAACGTCTGGCCTTTGCCCGTTTGCTGCTCACCGCACCGTGTTTCGTTGTGCTGGACGAGGCCACCAGTGCTCTCGATGTGACCACCGAAACCCACCTCTACGGCCTGCTCAGGCAACGGGACATTGCTTTTGTGAGTGTCGGTCACAGGCCCACCCTGACCGCCTTTCACGACACGGTGCTTGAGCTGGACGGGACGGGGGGCTGGCGTCTGTTGCCGGCGGCCGGCTATGACGTGACACGCCATGGATGATCCGATGACCAGCGCCGATCCTGCGTCCCGCCCAACCAGCGCCACCACCGGTGATGAACCCGCTTTCGGTTGGAGTGCCTATGCCGAGCGGGTCAACGGCCGCTTTGCCATGGTCGGGTTTGTGGCCGTGCTGCTGGTGGAGCTGGCCAGTCACGACACCTTTCTGCACTGGGCCGGGCTGGTCCCCTGACTCAGGGCAGGTCCACCAGATCGATCTGCCAAAGGCCGTTGCGGCTCACCTGTACGGCCAGTTGCCGGCCATCGGCCCGCAGGTTCACCAGGGTCGGGATCGAGTCGGGGGCCATGGCTATGGGTTGCAGGCTCTGCAAGGAGCGGCGGTACAGCACCACCTCGCTGCGGCCCCCCAGCTGACGCACCAGGGCCAGGCGGTCGCCATTGGCATCGGTGCTGACGCTGATCGGCAGTGCATCAGGCCGGTTGAGCCCGGGCAGGGGAACAGGCAGCTGCCGCTGCAGATCGAGCAGCTGCACTTGCTCCCGTCCGCCCCGTTGCTGGATCAGTGCCAGCCAGCGCTCTCCAAGCGAGGGATCCCGGTTGCCGCCGGCCTGTTCGAGCTGGCGGTTGAGAGCTGAGCGGGGGATTGGCATCGCTCCCATGCATCCCGTCAGCAATGCACCGCTCAGCACAGTCGTCATCAGGGCGACCCCCAGGCGCCAGGTCCTGTCGGTGGCTGTGCCTGCGCTCATGGTGGCGGATCGCTCACCCGGCGCCCGCCGGCGCGATCAGGTTCCAATAGCCCTGACAGGTCAAACACCTGAACACGTTGCTGGCCACCCTGCACCAGCTGCAGGGCCAAGGTCTGGCCGTCGGGCGCCAGGCTCAGCCGCTCCACGCGGGCCCCGGCCGGGGCCGGCAGACGCAGCAGTTGGCCCCGCAAGCGGTCCTCGACGACGGCCACGGTCTGCATGCCCTGCTGCATCAGCACGGCCAGGTAGCGGCCGTTCCAGCTCAAGGCTGGCGAGCGGTGAGGGCCGTGCCCCCGCAGATGGCGCAGCGGCAGCAGTCGACCGCTGGACTGCTCCTGCACGATCACGCTGCTGCGGCCTTGGCGTTCACTGATGCTGGCCAACAGGCGTCCGTCGCCGCTGAGGGCTGGATCACGCCGTTGCTCGCTACCGGCCCCCAGGGCCCCGGGAGGGGCCTGGCGCCGGCTTAGCCAGCTGCCACCAAGGAAACCGCTGTCGCCACAGCCAGCCAGCCCCATCAGGGCGGGCAGCAGGCACACAAGCGGCAAGAGCCGAGGTGGACGCAGCATGGGAAGCCCAGCAGGTGAGTGCTGCCCAATCAGTCGTCAAAGCGGGAGCTGTTGTCCCGTGGTCGTGGTTGCGGCGCGGGTGGGGTTGGGGCAGCCGCATTGCCGGCCACCGGACGGTCGTTGGCCGGTCGGAAGTCGGCGTCGCTGATGGTGCTGTTACCACCCGCTGCCGGCCTGGTGCCCCGCATGGGCTCGCCCTGTGGGGCCCTGGTCGCCGCCCGAGCAGGCGAGGTCCCGCTGGCCACGGGCCCTGAGGCAGAACTGGCCGAGGGGGCAGCAGGGCCGCGCCGGCTGGAACGGGGCATCGCTTCGTCGCTGTTGCTGATGCGACTGCCGCGGCGGGGCTCGCTCGCGCTGTCACGCTCGCGCCGGCGAGCTCCAAATTCTGGAGTTCGCTCTGGAGCGCTCGAGCTGCCATACCGGGACGGGCCGCGTGCGGGGGGTGAATCCCGCTCCCAATCCTCATCGCCACTGCGTCGGCTGGCTGCCCGCTCAGGGATGGCCGCGCGGCTGGTGGCACGACGGGGCCGGTAGAACGCCTCGGCATCGTCCTCGTCGCGCGAGGGAATGCGTCGCCGGATCGGTTCGGGCTCGGCAAACCGGTCCGTGTCATCGTCCCAGCTGCGACCACCCATCTGCGGCCTGTAGGGGCCGGTCGGCTCGTCGTCGTCAAAGTACGACGAGCGCCGCGCCTGCTCGGTGGTCACCCCCCGCAGGCGCACGCTCTCGTAGGCGAAGAACACGGTCGTGCCCGCCAACAGGAACTGGCCGAACTGCAGGATCGGATCCAGCCGCCAGCCTTGAAAGAACAGAATGCCGCCGCACAGCAGACCGACGGCGGCAAAGAAGACGTCGTAATCCCGTGCCAGAGCGGGCTTGAAGCTGCGCATGAAGTACAGCAAGGCTCCGCCGACCGCGAGCACGATGCCCACGATGCTGGCCCAGTTCAGACTGGCATTAACCACCCGCGATCACCCCAATGGGTCACGCCACTCTAGGGACGAGACCGAGGGTGCTCCAGTCCTCAGAGTTTGCGATCGACCCGGTCGTTCTGGCTGATCAGAATCAGCGCAATGGTGATCGGCACCACCACGATCACAGCGCCCCAGACGAGGCTGCTCAGAAAGTTGGCGAGTGAAGGGGTCATGGGCCTGGGGGCTGGCAGCAGCTGTCAGTGCCAGGGATCCTAGGCAGTGATCGTCACTTCCTAGGCTGAACGCCTCGCTGCTTAGAGCTTTGTGACGGCCCTGTCTGTGATGCATCTGGTCCTGGGCCTTCTGCTGGCGGCCTGGACTCTGCTGTTCCTGTTCAGGATCGTGCTGACCTGGTATCCCCAGATCGATCTGACCTCGGGGGCGATGCGCCTGATCGGAGTCCCGACCGAACCGCTGCTGGCGGCCACGCGCCGGTTGATCCAACCGATCGGTGGCGTCGATGTGACCCCTGTGATCTGGGTGGGGCTGGTCAGCCTGCTGCGTGAGCTTCTGGTCGGCCAGCAGGGGCTGATCACCCAGCTGATGTTGGGCACGTTGTCTGCGGGCTAACTGTGGGCTAACCCCTTAGGGCTGGGGCAGCATCTCCTGCTCGACGAATTTGGTGTGCACATCACCTCGCTGGAACTCCGGCCGATCCAACAGGGCGAGGTGAAACTCGATGGTGGTCGGGATGCCGGTGACGGCGCATTCGGAGAGGGCCCGACGCAACCGCTTGAGTGCATGCTCGCGGTCGACTCCCCAGACGATCAGCTTGCCGATCAGTGAGTCATAGAAGGGCGGAATCTCGTAGCCCGTGTAAACGTGACTGTCCACGCGAACGCCCGGGCCGCCCGGGGGCAGCCAGCCTGTGATCTTGCCAGGGGCCGGCCTGAAGTTCTGGCGTGGATCTTCGGCGTTGATGCGCACCTCGATGGCATGACCGCGCAGGGTGATCTCACTCTGCTGAACGCTGATCGGCTCGCCGCCGGCGATGCGCAGCTGCTCGGCGATCAGGTCAACACCGGTGACCATCTCGGTGACGGGATGCTCCACCTGGATGCGGGTGTTCATCTCCATGAAATAGAACGCGCCGCTGCGGTCCACCAGGAACTCGACAGTGCCTGCTCCCTCGTAGCCGATGCTGCGGGCGGCGGCCACGGCCGCATCGCCCATCTGCCGGCGCAGCTCGGGGGTGACCGCCGTGCTGGGCGCTTCCTCCAGCAGCTTCTGGTGGCGGCGCTGAATCGAGCAGTCGCGCTCGCCCACGTGCACCACGTTG
>CAZJIF010000036.1:0-16701 GCA_964546045.1 uncultured Klebsiella sp.
GCCCAGGCCTGGCGCGCCTTGTTGGCACAGCACTGTGACGGCATCGCGCGATCAACCCCGATCAACCCGGATCAACCCGGATCAACCCAGCTCAAGCCTGATCAGCCCTTGATTGGCCGCCTGGTGGTCGCCGGATGCCCCCGCCAGCGCATCGCCGCTCCATAGAGTCAGGCCACTGTTTGTTGGGTCAGGGCGTGCGGGTCGCCATCGTGGGTGCGGGTCTGGCCGGCTTGGCGGCAGCCGTTGATCTGGTCGATGCCGGTCATCAGGTTGATCTGTATGAGGCCCGCCCGTTCATGGGCGGCAAGGTCGGCAGCTGGGAAGACGCCGACGGCAACCACATTGAGATGGGGCTGCACGTCTTTTTCTTCAATTACGCCAACTTGTTTGCCCTGCTCGAGAAGGTTGGCGCCCGGGAGAACCTGCTGCCCAAGGAGCACACCCACCTGTTCGTGAACACCGGCGGGGATCTGCGCGAACTGGATTTTCGTTTTGCGCTGGGAGCCCCCTTCAACGGCCTCAAGGCCTTCTTCACCACACCCCAGCTTGACTGGATCGACAAGCTGCGCAATGCCCTGGCCCTGGGCACCAGCCCGATTGTGCGCGGCCTGGTCGACTACGAGGGGGCGATGAAGACGATCCGCGCCCTCGACAGCGTCAGTTTTCAGGACTGGTTCGTCGGCCACGGCGGCAGCCTCCAGAGCATCAAGCGGATGTGGAATCCGATCGCCTACGCCCTGGGCTTCATTGACTGTGAGGCGATCTCGGCCCGCTGCATGCTCACCATTTTCATGATGTTTGCGGCCAAGACCGAGGCCTCCAAGCTCAACCTGCTCAAGGGCTCACCCCACCGCTGGCTCACCGGGCCGATCCTGGAGTACATCGAAGCCCGCGGCGCGCGTCTGCACCTGCGCCACCGGGTGAGTGAAGTCCTTTTTGAGGATGGCCCCGGCGGCACGGGCTCCGGTCCCGGCGCTGACGTCCTGCCCACGGCCCAGGTGACCGGCCTGAAGCTCGGCACTCCCGACGGTGAGATCACCGTGCAGGCCGATGCCTACCTGGCCGCCTGTGATGTGCCCGGCATTCAGCGCATGATCCCTGAGGCCTGGCGCCGCTGGCCCCTGTTCGAGCGCATCTTTGCGCTCGAGGCGGTGCCCGTGGCCACGGTGCAGCTGCGCTACGACGGTTGGGTCACCGAGCTGGGTGACACCCCAGACGCTGCCGCTGCCCGCACAGATCTGCAGCATCCGAGTGGCCTCGACAACCTGCTGTACACCGCCGACGCTGACTTCAGCTGCTTTGCCGATCTGGCCCTCGCCAGTCCCGTCGATTACCGCAAAGAGGGTCTCGGCTCGTTGCTGCAGTGTGTGCTGACCCCTGGTGACCCTTGGATTCCCAAGAAGACCGAGGAGATCGTTGCCCACACCGATGCCCAAGTGCGTGCCCTGTTCCCATCGGCCAAGGGACTCAAGCTGGTCTGGAGCAATGTGGTCAAACTGGCGCAATCGCTCTACCGCGAGGCCCCCGGCATGGAGCCCTACCGCCCTGACCAGACCACACCGGTGAGCAACTTCTATCTGGCCGGCAGCTACACCAAGCAGGACTACATCGATTCGATGGAAGGTGCCACCATGAGCGGCCGCCTGGCCGCAGCGGCGATTCTGGGTCGCTCGGCCCAACTGGCCAGCAACGCGGCGGTGGCCTGAGATGGGACGCTGGCTCGAACACACCGTCACCACCGAGATCGCCGCTCCGGTTGAGCAGGTCTGGGCCGTCTGGAGCGATCTGGAGGCCATGCCCCGCTGGATGCGCTGGATCGAGTCGGTCGTGACCGTGGCCGATGACCCCGACCTCACCGACTGGACCCTGGCGGCCCAGGGCTTTCGCTTCCATTGGAAGGCCCGCATCATCCAACGGGTCGAGGCCCAGCAGCTGCATTGGGAGTCGGTGGGCGGTCTGCCGACCAAAGGGGCCGTCCGCTTCTACCCCCAGGGCCCCCGGCTGACGGCGGTCAAGCTGAGCGTCAGTTACGAGCTGCCGGCGGCGCTTGCACCCCTGATGGAACCGACCATGCTGGGGGGGATGGTGACCAAGGAACTGCAGGCCAACCTTGACCGTTTCCGTGACCTGGTCGAAAGCGACCCTGCTGCTCCCCCTGCTGCTGGCGGGCTGTCAGAGCCCGCCTGAGCCCACGGCCGTCGCCCCGCCGCAACCGCTGCCGCCATTGGGGCAGCCCCAGCTTGAGCCCGGGGTGACGGCGGCCCCGTCCATTCCGGCTGGGCTGACCCCGCTGCCGACCCCCCAGCAGGTGGTCACATCCCAGCCCGTGGGGCGGCCGGATCCCTTTGCCCCCCTGCCCGCCACGACCGGCAGCACCGTGGCAGCCGTGCCGGTGGTGCCCCAGGGGTTTCGGTTCAACGGCGTGATCCGCAGCGGCTATCAGGCCCAGGCGCTGGTGCAGTTCGGGGGCGACAGCGGCAGTCTGCGCGTCGGCGACGTCGGTGGACGCAGCACCCGCCTGCTGCCCCCGGGCTGGGCGGTGGGGGGCATTGACGTGGCCCGCGGCCAGTTGATCCTGCGGGCGTCGGGCCAGGCGGTGCGACTCAGTCTGGATCCGCCGGGCTGAGGGCCAGCACGCAGGCGGCCACCAGGCCGTCGAGATCGTGCGGCTGTGCCTCGGCATCCACCCGCCCCAGCAGGGCCTGGCAGGCCTTGCTGGTTTGCGGGCCGATCGAGACCACCGCCAGTGGTCGTGTGCGCTTGCCCTGGGGGGCCAGCAGCGTGCTCCACCCCTCGCCAAAGGCGCTCTGCAACAGGGTGACGGTGTGGCGCACCGTCTTGGCGCTGCTGAAGGTCAGCGCGTCGAGCCGGCCGCTCTCCAGGGCCGCCACGGCGGCGCTGGGCAGCCCCGGGGGGCAGCCGGTCTCGTAGGCGGCCACCTCCACCACCCGGGCGCCGGCCTCGGCGAAGGCCTCGGCCAGCAGCGTGCGGCCACCGCTCTGCACCCGCGGGATCAGCAGCCGCAGCCCCCAGGCCGAGCAGGGAAAGTGCTCGATCAGGCTGTCGGCCACGTAGTCAGGCGGCACAAAATCCGCCGGGGCCCCCAGCTCCTCCAGCCGTTGGGCGGTCTTGCGGCCGACCGCGGCGATCTTCAGGCCGGCGGGGCGGTGGGCCAGGCTGCGCCCCTGCCGGCGCAGGCGGTTGTCGACGGCGTCGGCGCCGTTGCTGCTCGAGATCACCAGCCAGTGGAAGCTCTCGAGGTCGGCCAGGGCGTCATCGAGGGGCCCCCAATCGCTGGGGGCTGTCACCACCAGGGCCGGCAGGTCGATGACCGTGGCCCCCGCCTGCTCGAACAGGCGCCGGGCCTCGCCGGCTTGGCCCTCGGCCCGGGTCACGCCGATGCAGCGCCCCGTCAGGGGTAACTCAGCCATCGAGTTTGACCATGGCGCCGGCCTGCTGGCGCAGGGCCTGGGCCTCGCTGCTGCGGCCCTGGGCCTGCAGCAGGGCGATGGCGCGGCCAAACCCGGCGCGGGCTCCGGCGATGTCGCCCCCAAGCAGCAGGGCCACGGCCAGGTTCTGCTGGGTTTCGGGGTGGTCGGGTTCGATCGCCAGGCTGCGGCGGTAGGCCTCGATCGCCTCGCCGATGCGGCCGCGGCGGCGCTCGATCAGCCCCAGGCTGCGCCAGCCCACGGCCAGTTCGGGGGCGGCTGCGCTGGCGGCCTGGGCCAGGGCCGCGGCTTCGGCCAGGGCGCCCTCACCGCGCTCCAGCAGCAGGGTGGCCAGGTTGAGCCGGGCCCCCAGGGTCAGCCGCGGCGGCAGCGGCAGATCCAGCGCCTGCCGGTAGAGCGCCTCGGCGGCGCTGCCGTCTTCGGCCAGGGCCAGGTGCAGCAGCAGTTCGTAGCGCTCGGGGTGGGCCTCGGCCGGGCAGCTGGCCAGCCCCTGGCGCAGCAGGGCCAGGCCATGGTCACGCTGGCCTTCGCTGATGGCCAGTGCCCCCAGCTTGGCCGCGGCGTAGGCATCGCCGGGCCGTTCGGCCAGCTCGGCCTCCATCGCCGCCCGCAGCCGCTGGGCTTTGTTGCCGCTGGCCAGCAGCTCGGGCCGGTAGCCGTCGTGCAGCAGGGCCGGCACCGGGCAGTCGGCGATGCGCCAGCGGGGTTCGCGGGCCAGCAATGCCGCGACGCTGTCGTCGACCATGGCGTGGTAGCGGCGGCTCCAGCTGATCGCCGGGTGGCGGCGGAACAGACGGCTCACATTCGAGTAGGGCGCCATCGCCGCGCCCAGCTCGTGGCGCAGCAGATTGATCAGCAGCAGGTCGGGATCAGCCATCAGCTGCCGCAGCGGCTCCCTGGCCTGCTCGTTCAGCACCTCATCGGCGTCGAGCACCAGCACCCAGTCGCCCTTGACATGCTTCAGGGCCTCGTTGCGGGCGGGGGCAAAGTCCCCCGGCCAGGGCTGCCGGTGCACGACAGCACCGCAGCGCTCGGCGATCGCCACGGTGTCATCGCCCGAGCCGGTGTCGAGCAGCACCATCTCATCGACAAACCCCGCCACCGAGGCCAGACAGCGCTCGAGCCGGTCGGCTTCGTCGCGCACGATCATCGACAGGCTGAGCATGGCGATTCCCAATCAGTCGGTGAAGCCGTTGCTGGCTTCAGTGCCGGCGTCAGTGTGGCCGATGCCCAGGCTGTGCAGGGCCAGGGTCTGGGCCTGGGGCATCTGCCCCGGGCTGTAGGCCGCCGGGATCCCGGGATTCAGCACGCTCTGCAGGCTCTGCCACAGGTAGGGGCTGCCGTAGACCACCAGGCCAGCCAGACGGCCCAGCTGTTGCAGCTGCACGATCGCCTGGGCCCAGGGTTCGCTGGCGGCGCTGGAGCCCCGGAAGGGGTTCCCCCGCACGAACAGTTGCAGCAGCACCGGCCCGTCGCCCAGCGTGGCCAGGTTCAGGGGCGCCTCGGGGGCGTCGCTCCAGGGCCGGGGGCTGCGCGGCTCCAGCAGCACGGGCCTGAAGCCCCAGGTCGTGGGCAGCTCCAGGGCCGGCAGCTGGGGCACCGCCTGGGGCGCCTGCAGGCAGGTCTCCAGGCGGATCAGGTTGATGCCCCCACCAGTGCTGGGGCTGCTCACCGTGCCGCCCTGGCGTTGCAGGCTCAGCTGCAACAGGCTCCGGGCCAGGTCGTGGTCTGGCTCGTGCAGCGCCGGGGAGGCGTCGCTGCGCACCCGGCTCAGGGCGCGCCGGCGGCGGTCGGCGCTGGCCTCGAGCTGGGCGCGGCTCAGGCGCCCGCTGGCCACGGCGGCGCTGATCGCCGTCAGCGCGGCCCGGGCATCGGCCGGCATCAGCACCAGATCGGCCCCGGCCTCGAGCGCCAGCACGGCCGCTTCGCCGGCGCCGTAGTGACGGCTGATCGCCTCCATCACCAGGGCATCGGTGACCACCAACCCGTCAAAGCCCAGCTCGCCCCGCAGCAGGTCGGTGAGCACCGCCTTCGACAGGGTGGCCGGCCGCTGCTGGTCGAGCGCCGGCAGCACCAGATGGGCGGTCATCACCGCATCGATCCCCGCCGCGATGCAGGCCGTGAACGGCGGCAGCTCGACGGCCGCCAGCCGCTGCCGGTCGTGGGGCAGCACCGGCAGTTCCAGGTGTGAATCGACGCTGGTGTCGCCGTGACCGGGAAAGTGCTTGGCGCAGCCCAGCACTCCCTCGGCCTGCAACCCCTGGCAAAAGGCCCGGGTCAGGGCGGCGACCACGGCGGGGGTTTCGCCCCAGGCCCGCACGTTGATCACCGGGTTGGCCGGGTTGTTGTTGACATCACAAACCGGACCCAGCACCCAGTTGAGCCCCAGGGCCCGGGATTCGCGGCCGGTGCAGCGGCCATAGCGGTGGGCCAGGTCGATCGCCTGGGCGGGGTCGTGCCCATGCAGTTGCCCCAGGCACAGCGGCGGTGGCAGCCAGGTGGCGCCCTCAAATCGCTGGCCCACGCCCTCTTCGACGTCGGCGCACAGCAGCAGCGGCCCCGCAGCCCAGTTCTGCAGCTGCCGGCAGCGCAGACCCAGCTCGGCGGCGCTGCCCCCCAGCAGGATCACGCCGCCGACCCCCAGCTTCAGCAGGGATTGCAGCTCGGCATTGGTCAGCTCCCACTGGGGATAGCGCCGCTGGCTGTCGAGCAGATGCCCGCTGCAGCGCACCACCAGCAGCGAGGCGATCAACCGCTCGAGGGGCAGCGCGGCTTCGGTGGCCGGGGCGGCTTCAGTCACTGAAGGCGACACCGCCCTCGGCCGGCTCACCCTTGATTTGACGCTCGGCCTCGAGCTTGTTGAGCAGGCCTAGCACCGAGGTGCCCTGCTCCAGCCCCCGGTCCAGCACGAACACCACTTCGGGGGTGCGCCGCATCTTGAGCCGGCGGCCCAGTTCGCCCTTGACGTAGGGAGCTGCCGAGCGCAGGCCGGCCAGGGCCTGCTGCGGGGCGTCCCCATCGCCATAGATGCTGACAAAGATCTTGCAGTGCTGCAGATCACCAGCCACCTCGACGGCGGTGATGCTGACCATGCCCTGGCTGACCCGCTCGTCCTTGATGCCGCTGACCAGCAGTTCACTCACTTCGCGGCGGATCAGGGCCGCCACCCGTTCAACCCGTCGGCCCTGGGCCATGGTTATGCCACCGGTGCTGTGCTCACCATGGCATGCAGCACCAGCGACAGGCTGATCAGGCCGCTGACCCCGGCACCGATCAGGGCCACGGCGGTCACCGGATTGCTGGCCCGCGCCGCCAGGGGCTCGAACACCGAATTGGCCACCCCCAGGCCAAAGGCGACCAGGTAGCGCGGGTAGCGCGTCACATTCAGGAAGAAGTCCTTCATCACTGCCGGCTTTCGCTCGCTACTCTGCCGCCCATCAGGCCCCATTGGCATGCAGCTGCATCAGTTCCGCCAGTCGCCCTTCTGCGAGAAGGTGCGCCTGGTGCTGGCCGCCAAGGGGCTCAGCTACGAGATTGTCGAGGTCACCCCGGGGCTGGGACAGGTGGCCCTGTTCCGGCTGTCGGGGCAGCGCCAGGTGCCGGTGCTGGTGGATGGCGAGACGGTCGTGGCCGATTCCACCGCCATTGCGCTGCACCTCGAACAGCACCATCCCCAGCCCGCCCTGTTGCCGGCCGACCCTGAGCTGCGCGCCCGGGCCCTGCTGCTCGAGGACTGGGCCGACACCGCCCTGGCCGCGGGGGTGCGGCGGGCCCTGCTGCAGGCTGCATCGAGCGATCCGGGCCTGCGGGCGCTGCTGCTGCCCGATGCCACCCCCGGCCCCCTCAAACAGCTGCTCAACGCAGTCCCCGCTGGCCTGGGTGCCGCCGCCGACACCGCCTGGGATTCGCTGTTCGGCGCCGCCGAACGGCAGCAGCTGCAGCGCAGCCTCGAACAGCTGCTGACCCTGGTCAGCGCCCAGCCCTATCTGGTGGGCCCGGCCCTGACGCTGGCCGATCTGGCCGTGGTGGCCCAGATCTCGTGGCTGCGGCCCCAGGGGCTGGCGGTGCCCGGCCTGGGCGACAACCCCCTGCTCGAGCCCCTGTTCAACTGGCGCGATCAAATCGTGGGCCGGCTGGCGTCGGTCTGACCAGTCGCAGCTGCCAGTGGGCGGTGCGCAGTGGCCGGGCGATCAGACCTGCGCCCGGTGAGGGGTAGGTGGCCTGCCACTGTTCGCCGCTGATCGTGCCATCGGCCTCCAGGCGGTAACGGCTCAGGGTCTCCACCTGGCTGATCCGCGGTTCGCCGCCGGGTCCGCGCACCACCTGCAGCGCCAGTTCATCGGCACTGAACCTGTCGGCCCCGCTGCCGTTGCCGCTGGGTTCGCTGCGGCGGGCCACCACGGTTGATTCGAGCAGCACACCACCGGCCAGCCGGGCCAGTTGCCGGTTGGGGTTGGCCGGGTCGTTCTCAACCGCCAGCAGCTGCGCGCCCAGCAGGGCCGCCCCGACGGCGTTGGCATTGAAGGCGCGATCACCCACCACGACGCCCCCGCCCTGATCGACAAAGCGCACCGGATGCTGCAGATCGGGCTCCTGCCCCGCCAGGTCGTGGCTGCTGAGCTGCCAGGAGCCGGCAAACCACGCTGGGTAGACCAGATCGCTGCGGCCGCTCGGCTGCAGGGGCGCCGGCAGCTGCCAGTCGGGCCAGCTTGCCGCCCGGGCCGGCAACAGCGTCAGCAGCAGGGCCAACATGGAACCCACCAGGGCCATCGTCATGTCGGATCCGCTGCTGCGCGCGCTCGATCATTACGTGGTGCTCGAGCCCGGTGCTGCCGAAACCATCCTTTCGGCCGACGAAACCCTCGCCTGGCTCACCAGCCGACTCGAGCGGTTGGACGAACCGCCGGCCGATCTGCGCGATTTGTCAGGCAGCCGTGAGCGGGCCCAGCGCCTGCTCGAAACCGCCTGTGAGCTCGAGTTCGAGCCGGGTGTTGTGGCGCAGTGGTTTGCGGTGCGGCTGGAGCCGCCGGGCGCTAGTTGAACGAGGGGCGCACCTGGCCGTCGGCATCCCGGAGGATCAGGGTGTCTGAGGGGGGTGCATCGGGCGTTTTGAGAATGCCGGGCAGGGCCTCGAGCACCAGTGCGGCCACCGCGGCCGGCGTCTGGTTCTGCTGGGCGATGCGCAGGTCGGCCTGCCCGTACAGCGGTTCGCGCTCCTGCAGCAGTGCGGCCAGGCGTGCGGCGGGGTCGTCGCTCTGCAGCAGCGGGCGCGGCGTCGGATCGGCCGTCAGGCGCGCCAGCAGCAGGTCGTGGGGGGCCTCAAGCCAGATCACCACCCCCTGGCGCATGTGGCCCCAGTTTTCGGGACGGGTCACCACGCCGCCGCCGGTGGCCACCACCAGCGAATGCCAGCTGGCGATCTGCCCCAGTACGGCGGTCTCAAGGCTGCGAAAGCCCGCCTCACCCTGGTTGGCGAACAGGTCAGGGATCGACTGGCCCGCCACCTGCTCGATGGCGCTGTCGGCATCGACAAAGCGGTATCCCAGGGCCTGGGCCAGGGGGCGGCCGACGGCGCTCTTGCCGGCGCCCATCATTCCCACCAGATACAGGTTGAGGCCCTCAAGGCGGCGACGCAGCAGGGCGGGGTCAGAGGACGCGGCGCTCACCGGCGGGATCAGACAAGGGTTGGACTCACGTTTCTAAGATGGCCGTTCTTCAGGGATGGTGATGACGGCCTCAGCAGCCCCCCATGGCCGCGGCAGGCCCTGTCTGATCACCCGCCGCGCCCGCTTCAGTGCCAGTCACCTGTACCGACTGCCCGAACTGTCGGACGATGACAACCGGGCCCGCTTCGGGCCCTGCAGCCTGGAACCAGGGCACGGGCACAACTACGAGCTGATCGTGGCGATGCCCGGCCCACTCGATGCCAACGGCATGGTGCTCAACCTCTCGGAGGTCAAGCACGCGATCAAGGCCGAGGTCACCGCACAGCTCGACTTTCGCTGTCTCAACGGCGTCTGGCCCGAGTTTGATCTGGGTCGGCCCGAAGGCTGCCTGCCCACCACTGAGGCCCTGGCCCGGGTCATCTGGACCCGGTTGCAGGCCCACCTGCCCCTGGCGGCGATCCGCCTCTACGAATCCGACACCCTCTGGGCCGATGTGCTCGGCGACACCATGGAAGCCTTCCTGACGATCAGCACCCACTTTGCGGCGGCCCATCGCCTGGCCCGCGAAGAGCTCAGCCAGAGCGAGAACGAGGCCATCTACGGCAAGTGTGCCCGGCCCCATGGCCACGGCCACAACTACCAGCTTGAGGTCACGGTGCGGGGCAGCATCGATCCGCGCACGGGCATGGTCTGCGACCTGGCCGCGCTGCAGCAGCTGGTCGACGATCTGGTGGTCGAGCCGCTGGACCACACCTTCCTCAACAAGGATGTGGCCCATTTCGCCAGCTGTGTGCCCACCGCCGAGAACATCGCTCTGCACATCGCCGACACCTTGAGCGCGCCCATTGCCGCCACCGGTGCCCGGTTGCACAAAGTGCGCCTGCAGGAAAGCCCCAACAACGCCGCCGAGGTGTTTGCCGAGGCGCCCCAGCTGGGTCAGATGCCCCAGGCCCTGGAGGCTGCCCTGGTCGCTTGAACCGGCCCGAGCTGCGGTTGGTGCTGGCGGTCAGCCTTGACGGCCGCCTGGCCCCTCCGGAGGGCGGCGCCGCCCAGCTCGGCGGCGCCGGTGATCGCCGTGCCCTCGAGGAGGCCCTGGTCTGGGCCGATGCCTGCCTGATCGGCGCCCAGACCCTGCGGCTGCATGGCAGCACCTGCCTGATCCGGCAGCCCGAGCTGGTGGCCCAGCGCCAGGCAGACGGCCGGTCGGCCCAGCCCCGGGCCATTGTGGTCAGCCGCAGCGGCCGGTTTGCCCCTGATCTGCCGTTCTGGACCCAGCCCCTCGAGCGTTGGTTGCTGCAGGCCCATGGGCCTGAGCCGGCACCTCGACCGCAGCCAGACCTGCCACCTCCCCCGGGGTTCAGCCGCCTGCTGCATTGGTCGACCTGGCCCGAGGCCCTGGCCCCGTTGGCTGCTGCAGGGATCCAGCGGCTGGTGGTGCTGGGGGGCGCCCAACTGGCCGCCAGCCTGCTGGCCGCCGACTGTCTTGATGCCCTGCAGCTGACCCTGTGCCCGCTGCTGCTGGGGGGGCCGCATCACTGGCTTCCCTCTGCTGGGCTGCCCCTGCAGGGGCAGGGCTGGCGGCTGGAGCAGCATCGCCCCCTGGGCGGCGATGAAGTGCTGCTGCGTTACCGCCGCACGCCGGCGCTGTAACGCCCCACGAGCTCGCGCAGGGGCAGATCATCGAGGCTGCCCTCGGGCAGGCCCAGCTGCCGGGTCAGGCAGCGCTTGACCACCACCGCGCTGTCGTCGCCGAAGCGCCCGGCCAGCAGCTCGGTGAGCACCCCCAGCCCCCTGCCGCTGCGGTCGGTCTCGTCGATCAAGCAACGGCTGGTGGGGGCGGCGATCCGCTGGCAGGGCTGCTCGAGCCGGGTCGCCAGCGCGCCGTCCCCATCCGCCAGCTGCTGCACGCAGGCGCGGCTCAGCCGCGACGCCAGTTGCGGTTGCAGCAAATCCAGCAGCGGTCGCAGCAACCCGGCCTGGGCCGAGGGTGGCGCGGCCAGCAGCACGGCCGTGCTCAGCAGGGCCGGCAGCAAAAAAGATGCTGATCGGTGCGGGCAGCGGCAGCGGGGCACGGCCATTGACGGCGCAACCGTGGTTAGTTTGACGCTTCCACTGTGTTCGATCCGGCCGCCCATGGGTGCGTTGCAGGCCCGCTGGCACCGGGGCATGGCCGACCTGCCCGAGGCCCAGTGGGATCGCTTGATTGCCAGCAGCGCCCCCAACGGTCAGGCGGCGTCATCGCCCTTTTATCGCTGGCGCTGGCTGCATCACCTCGAGCGCAGCGGCAGCATCGTGCCGGCTCAGGGGTGGCAGAGCTGCCCGCTGGCCCTGTGGCGCGATCAGCAGCTGCTGGCGGTGGCGCCGCTGTACCTCAAGGGCCACAGCTACGGCGAATTCGTGTTCGACCAGAGCTTCGCCGAGCTGGCGGGTCGGCTGGGGCAGCGCTACTACCCCAAGCTGGTGGGCATGAGCCCGGTCAGCCCGGTGGTGGGCTACCGCTTTTGGATCGACCCGGCTGAAGACGCCGCCGAACTCACGGCGGTGATGCTCGAGCTGATCGACAACTTCTGCCGCGAGCACGGCATCTTCAGCGTCAATTTTCTCTATGTCGATCCCGGCTGGGCGCCCCTGGCCGAGGCGGCCGGCTGCAGCCGCTGGCTCAATCAGCAGAGCACCTGGAGCAATCCAGGCTTTGCGGGCTTCGACGACTATCTGGCCAGCTTCAACGCCAACCAGCGCCGCAACATCAAGCGCGAGCGTCGGGCGGTGGCGGCGGCCGGCCTCACCGTGACCCCGTTGGCGGGCGACGCGATCCCACCGCCGCTGGTGGCGCGCATGCATGGCTTCTATGCCATGCACTGCGCCCGCTGGGGACCGTGGGGCAGCAAATACCTCACCGAGGAGTTCTTCGCAGCTGCTGCCGACGATCTGCGCGAGCACATCGTGCTGTTTGCGGCGCATCCGGTCGGCACGGACCCCGCCACCGATCCACTGGCGATGTCGCTGTGTGTGCGCGGCGGCGATCAGCTGTGGGGGCGCTACTGGGGCAGTGAGGTCGACCTGGAGAACCTGCACTTTGAGGTCTGCTATTACGCCCCGATTGACTGGGCGATCGCCCAGGGCATCAACCGCTTTGATCCGGGTGCCGGTGGCAGCCACAAGCGGCGCCGCGGCTTCATGGCCGAACCCCGCATCAGCCTGCACCGCTGGGTTGATCCGCAGTTTGCGGCGATCCTGCAGCAGTGGCTCCCCGGGGCCAATGCGCAGATGGTCGCGCAGATCGAGGCGATCAATGCCGAGCTGCCGTTCACGGCTGCTTACGATCCTCCCCATGCCCCAGCCTTTGAGCCCTGAGCAGCGGCAGCAGTGCGCTGCCCTGGACGCGCAGCTGTCCGCCCGCTTCATCGCCCTCGACCCAGCCGGTTACTTCCTGATCAAGGTCGACCATGGCGCCGGCCAACTGATCGTTGAGCATTACGGCAACACCATCAACGACCGGGGCCTGGCCACCGATCCCGACACCGGTGAGGTGCTCAGCTGCCGCGGCACCGGCCCCCGCCAGGCATTGGCCACCTGGCGGGCCCGCACGGCCAAGGAGCTGGGCATGGCCCTCACCGAAGGTCAGGGGCCATATCCGTTGTCATGCCTCGATCACGCCCTGTATCTGGGCCGTGAACTGCAGCGCGCCGAGCACTGCCTGTTCAGCGGCCTGGACTACATCCAGGATTGAAGTCAGGATCCAAGATCCAACTCAGGCCGGTTGCAGTTCGCGTACGGGGCGGTCGTCGGCCGGCAGGGCCGCCAGCTGGTCGCCGATCTCGCGGGTCACCACAGCGCGGTACTCGAGGAAATGCTCGTTGTGGGCCAGCACCACCAGAAACTGTTCGAGCACACCGGGGTTGTGGCGCGCCACCTTGAACAGCGAGCGCCAGAAGCGCCAGCGGGTGTCGCGTTTGAGGCCCTGGCGCCAGATCACGATCAGTAGCGCCCGCACATCGGTCCAGGCGGGCAGGGAGGCCTTGCCAAAGGCCGCCGGCACGTACTGCTGCCAACGGGGCAGGCCCATTTTCATGTAGTAGTGCGTCACCCGGTCGATGTAGGCATGCGGCTCGTAGAGCCGGCAAAAGGCATCGACGTATTCGTTGGCGATCTCGCGGATCGGCCTGGTCGGCACAAAGTTGAGCAGGTTGGTCTGGTTGACCCCCTTGGCGGCGTCCTGGTTCTGGATCAGCCGGCCCTCCTTCTCGAGCCGATGCCACAGGCCGGTGTTGGGCAGGGCCTGCAACATGCCCATCATCGCCGCGGGAATGCCGGTCTGGCTCACGAAGGTGACGATGCGGTCGCCCGCACCGGTTTTTTCACCGTCAAAGCCAATGATGAATCCGGCCATGACGCGGATGCCGAAGCTGCCGATCCGGTCAACAGCCTCTTCGAGGGAGCTGCGGGTGTTCTGCAGTTTCTTGGCGGTCTCGAGGCTGGCGGCGTCCGGGGTCTCGATGCCCAGGAACACCGAGTCAAACCGGCATTCGGCCATCATTTCCATCAACTCGTCGTCGCTGGCCAGATCGACCGAGGCCTCCGTCGCGAAGCTGAACGGGTAGCCGTGCTCGATCTGCCAGGCCTTGAGCGCCGGCAGCAGCAGCTTGGCGTTGCGCTTGTTGCCGATGAAGTTGTCATCGACCAGAAAGATCGAACGGCGCCAGCCAAGGTCGTAAAGACGCTGCAGTTCGGCAATCAGCTGCTCGGGCGTCTTGGTGCGCGGTTTGCGCCCGTACAGCACGATGATGTCGCAGAACTCGCACTGGAACGGGCACCCCCGCGAGAACTGCACGCTCATCGAGTCGTAGGCGTCCAGCTCGAGCAGGTCGAAGCGTGGCACCGGTGTGGCGGTCACATCCGGCTTTTCGCCCTCGGCGCTGAAGCGTCCAGCCCGTTCGCCCCGTTCGATCGCCTCGATGAACAGGGGCAGGGTGATTTCCCCCTCATCGAGCACCTTGAAATCGGCCAGATCCAGCTCGGGCGCATCGGGCGTCGAACTGGCAAAAGGTCCGCCCACGGCCACCGGCAGGCCACGCTCCTTGGCCCGGGCGATCTGCACGGCCATGTCGGCCTTCTGCACGATCATCCCGGAGATCACCACCAGCTCTGCCCAGTCCCACTCGGCCGCTGTGACCTCGCGCACGTTGCGGTCCACCAGCTTCATGTCCCAGTGCTGGGGCAGCAGGGCGGCCACGGTTACCAGACCCAGTGGCGGCAGCAGCACCTTGCGGTTGACCAGCTCAAGAATCTTTTCGTAGCTCCAGAAGGTTTTCGGGAACTCCGGATAGATGAACAGCGTGCGCATGCGGCGGGCGGCAGGTGGGCGGATCAGGGCGCTAGTGCGTCAGCTGTGGAGTCGAGCGGCTGAGATAAGGCTGATAGGGGGTCGGATGGTGGGTGCTGATGCCCCCTGGCACTGCGCAGAGCGCTGCAACAGTCAAGTCGCTCGACCTTAGGCGATTTGCGTTGCCCCTGTCCGAGCCCAGGGGCGCTCGCGGAGGCCCGGTTCTGCTGTAATGGGCGCAGCAACGGCACAACACCCATGGGCGCAGCGATCTATCTGGCACTGGTTGGCGGCGGATTGGCCACTGCTTTTGTGGCCACGGTCGTGCTGAAGGGCATCCGCCTGATCTGAGCCTTTCTGCGCTGAGGCCCACGGCCATCAGGCGACCGCGAGTCGGCTGCTTCCCCGCCTCACCAGTTCCAGGAGTCCCAGGCCGATCCCGATGCCACCGAGCAGGGCGGCCGTCGGACCCAGGCCCCAGGCCATGGTCAGCAATGCGGCCATCAGTCCGCTCAGACCGCCGCCCCCCAGAAAGGCGATCTGACTGAGGCCGGCCATGCGCCCCCTGATCCGCTGCGGGGAGCCGACCTGGGCAATCAGGTTGGCGCCTGACAACAGCCCGGCTGTGCCGGCCCCGATCACAAACGTCATCGCCAGGCCGCTGGCTGGCCCCTGGCTGGCGCCCAGCCCGACCTGGGCCGCTCCGGTCAGCAGCGTGCAGGTTCCCAGCAGCAGGCTGGGCCGGCTGCACAACCATTGGCTGTTGCGCTGGAGCACCAGCCCGCCACAGATGCTGCCCGCCGCCAGCACCGCCGTAAAGGTGCCCAGGGCCTGAGGACTGCCATCCAGCACCTGCCTGGCCATCAGCGGTGCCAATCCGGGATGGAAGAAGACCACCAGACACGCCAGGGCTGTAAAGCGCAGCGCGTGGCGCAACACCGGTCCGCAACCCTCCCAGGCTGCGCGCAGGCTGGTCTGGTTGGTCACGGAGCCGGCACCAGCGGGGGCCAGGGGGGTGCTTGTCTGCTCGGCGCTGCGGTTCGGCTGCAGCAGCCAGATGATGGTGGCGATCGGCAGCAGGTAGGTCGCTGCATCGAGGGCCAGGGCGTTGCTGGGGCCGCTCAGGGCCAGCAACCATCCCCCCAACGGCGGACCCACCAGCTTGCCGACGTTGAACACCACCGAGAAGCTCGCCAGGTAGGGCGCCAGCTCCTCCGGTTCGTCGACCAGCAGGGCGCAGTACTTGTTGCGGGAGGTCAGCTCAAAGGTGCTGGCGATGCCGATCAGCAGGGTGCTCAGCAGCAGCAGACCCATCTGCAGCCCGCCGGTAGCGATCGGGATGGCGATCGCCCCCAGCACCCCGGCGGCAAACAGGCCCCACTGGGCCCGGATCAGCACCCGTTCGCTGCCCAGCCGATCGGTGAGCACCCCAGCCACCCCGCTGATCGCCAGCGAGGGCAGCGCCAGTGCCGCAAAATGCAGCGCCAGCACCAATGGATTGTCGCTGCCGTCGATCAGGATCCAGCCTTTGGCGGTCAGGCCGGCAAAGGAGCCGGCGGTGCTCAAGCCCGAGGCCACCAAGAATGTGGTGCGCTGATGGCGCCTCAGCCAATGGGCAATCAAGTGGTGGCCTGCCGCGCGGCGAGCGCATCGCCCACCATCGCCCGGGCGCCAACCACTTCACCGATCAGGTCATAGGTGTCGGCGGCAGTGATGCGCACCGGCACCATGGTGCCCGGGGCAGCACACAGGCCCCCCGCGCCGGGCAGCACCCGCACTTCGCCGTCCACATCGGGTGCAAAGCGGCTGCAGCGGCCCAGCATCTCGCCCGTTGAGGGGTTCTCCTGTTCGATCAGCACATCGACGATGCGGCCCACCCAGGCGCCGTTGCGGGCGGCGGCGATCGGTTGCTGCAGGGCCATCAGCCGGTTCTTGCGCTCCTGGGCGACTGCGGCCGGCACCTGATCCGGGAGCGCTGCCGCCGGTGTCCCCTCTTCTGCAGAAAAGGTGAACACGCCCACATGGTCGAACTGTTGCTCGGCCACAAAGGCGAGCAGGTGCTCGAAGTGCTCCTCGGTTTCCCCGGGGAAGCCGACGATGAACGTGGTGCGCAGCACCGCCTCGGGCAACTGCTGGCGAATGCGCGCCAGCACCCCGGCGGTCACATCGGCCTGCCAGGGGCGGTTCATCGCCCGCAGCACCTCCGGATGGCTGTGCTGCAGCGGCAGATCCAGGTAGGGCAGCACGTTGGGCACCTCCCGGT
>CAZJIF010000037.1:0-16642 GCA_964546045.1 uncultured Klebsiella sp.
TGGGCGGCGGGGCCGGGCCCGGGGATCACCCGTGGCTGGTTGAGGAGTGAGGGACTGTCGTCAAAGGGGGTAGTGCTCATGCCAGCAAGGGCGCCGAAGACTTGGCGAAGACCAATCAGGGCATGATCCTGCCGCAACTTCGGCTGATTGCTTCAAGGCAGCGTGCCGTCGTGGCTGTGGCGAGCCTCGGTGCCGTAGGGATGCTCGCCTGTGGGGATGACCTCGCACAGCACAGGGGCCTGCAACAGCTCGCGCATCAGCAACTCCTGGTTGTGACGCAAACGATCGACTTCGCAGCTGGCCAGAGCATCAGCTGGATCGATGTAGGCCACCACTGTGAAGGTGCGGCCCAGCTTGATCATCGCCAGCTCCACCAGGCTGCAGCCTTGCTGCTCAAGCTCTGTGGCCAGGGCCTGTTGACAGCGCTGTTGCAGTGCGGGCTCCACGCTCACCCCGGCCGACTCGGCGACGGCCCTGAGCAAGTCCTGCAGTGGTGCGGGCAGAAACAACGCTGATAGCACCAACACGATCAGCGAATCAGCCATGGGCGTCAGCGGCGCCAACGGTGTGTTCAGCAACTGCGGTGAGCTCACCAGGGCAATGCCGGTGGCGCCAGAGATGGCAGCGTCGAACAATGACGTACTGCTGTTGCTCAACAGCAGGTCACTGGATCCACCGCTGAGCTGCCAACTGCGCCGGACCTGCCACCACAGGGCCAGGTTGAGCAAGACCATGGCGCTGAAATACCAGCTCAGGCCCGAGAGCTGCACGTCTGGGGCAGCACCACCACCGGCAACGGCGATGACCTTCCCAGCAGCCCCGACCCCGGCAAACGCCACCATGCCGATCATCACCAGGGATTGGAACAGCATGTAGAGCGGTTCCTGCCCTGAGGCTCCAAACGGGTAGGCCCGGCTGCGGGGGGCCACGGCGGACTGGCTGACTTTCAGAGCCACCAGTCCAGATGCCGCTAAAACGCCTGTGTAGAGCCCATCCAGGAGCAATGCATCAGAACGGGAATGGAGATACATTCCGATCCCGCTGACTGCGCCAATCAAGTTGCCGGCGATCCCGAGGATCAGACCTCGCCGTTCGTGACGCGCTGCAAGCCCAAGTCGGGGTTGCAGCGTTGAAGCAATCTGGGCTTCCACCGAGAGAGGCAGAACGGATCAGGACCCTGCGGTCTCGCTCACCGTTTCATTGAGCAGAGGCGAAAAACGCTCCTTCTCAGGAATCGCCGTGTATTCGGCGACGATGGCGCGGAATTCATCACCATCAAGGCTCTCCTTCTCAATCAGCACGTCGACAACGCGGTCCATGCAGGCGCGGTGCTCGGCGACCAGGGCAACCGTGTCGGTGTAGCAGCGCTCGACGATGGCCCGAACGGCTTCATCGACTTTGGTGGCCATGGCATCGGAGCCATCGCTGCGGGTCATCAGGTCGCGGCCCAGGAACACCTCCTGATTGCCTGCCTCCAGGGAGAACTGACCGATGCTGCTCATGCCGAAGCGGGTGACCATCTGGCGGGCGATCGAGGCAACCTGCTGGATGTCTCCGCCGGCGCCGGTGGTCACTTCTTCATGGCCAAACACCACTTCTTCGGCTGCTCGGCCACCGAGTGCTCCCATGATCCGTGCCCGCAGCTGGGCGCGGCTGACCAGCATTTGCTCTTCGTCGGGGGAGAACCAGGTGAGGCCCTGGGCCTGGCCGCGGGGGATCAAGGTGACCTTCTGCACGGGGTCATGGGCTTTGACGAGCGTGCCAATCAAGGCATGGCCCACTTCGTGATAAGCAATCAGACGCTTGCTGCGGCCATCGGTGAGGGGCTTGCCTTCCATGCCAGCAATGACGCGATCGACAGCGTCATCGATTTCGGCTAAGCCGGTCGCTTCCTTGCGGCGGCGCGCCGTCAGGATCGCGGCTTCGTTGAGCAGGTTGGCGAGATCTGCACCCGAGAATCCAGGGGTGCGGCGAGCAATCGCCTCAAGGCTCACATCATCGGCCAGTTTCTTGTTGCGGCTATGGACGTTAAGGATCGAGAGTCGCCCCTTGATGTCAGGCACATCGACCATGACCTGGCGGTCAAAGCGGCCTGGGCGCATCAGCGCTGAGTCGAGCACATCGGCGCGGTTGGTGGCGGCAATGATGATGATGCCGCTGTTGCCCTCGAAACCGTCCATTTCGGTGAGCAGCTGGTTGAGGGTCTGCTCGCGTTCGTCATTGCCCCCGCCGATGCCAGCTCCGCGCTGGCGGCCCACAGCATCGATCTCGTCGATGAAAATCAGACAGGGGCTATTTTCTTTGGCGCGCTTGAACAGGTCGCGCACACGGCTGGCACCCACGCCAACAAACATCTCGACGAACTCTGAACCCGAGAGGGAGAAGAACGGAACACCTGCTTCGCCTGCAATCGCCTTAGCCAGCAGCGTCTTGCCTGTGCCAGGAGGGCCTACCAACAACACGCCCTTGGGAATCTTGGCGCCGATCGACGTGAACCGTTCCGGAGTCTTGAGAAAGGTCACCACTTCTTCGAGGTCCTGCTTGGCCTCATCAACCCCAGCCACGTCGTCAAACTTGACACCCGTTTCCGCTTCCATCAGGAAGCGAGCCTTGGTCTTGCCGAACTGCATCGCCTGGCCAGGGCCACCGGGCATGCCATTGCCACGCCGGGCAAGGAACACCAGAGAGCCGATCAGCAGCAGGGGGAACAGCAGGTTGCCGAGGATCCCGAGGACTGGCGGGGCCTGTTTGGGGGGATGAACGTCGAAGCTGATGCCTTGATCCTTGAGTTTGTTGACCAACTCAGGGGCTACACCCGGCAGGTCAACCCGCAAGCGCTGCACGCGGTTGTCGAGGTCGGGATCAACTGCCTCAATCACGGCGGTCCGCCCGCCATCAAAAATGTCTACGGCCGTCACGCGGCCAGCATCCACATAGTCCAGGAAGCGGCCGTAGCTCATGCGCGCCACTGCGGCGTTGCGCGGTGCCACCGTGGTGCCGCTGCCTGCAGCGCTGCTGCCCGTTCGGTTCAGGTTGCCACTGCCCAGGACCTGCCAGATGAGAAAACCGGCAACCACAACAGGCAGGAGCCACAAGGCCAGAACACGCCAGCGCTGGTTCATTGCGGAGGACCCCGGAGCAATTTCTAAACAAGTGTAACGGTGGCCCTCGATCAACCGGGCTTTTGCCGCTCAGGCAGCTGACTCGATTCGGGATGGGGCCTTCTGGTCGAATGCCATCACGCCCTGGTCACGGGTGTCGATCAGCAGTTCACTGACCGGAATCGTCTCGACCAGTTCAGCCCCCCCCAGGCCATGGGTCCAGATTTCCAGTTCGCTCTCGTCAGGGCATTGAAAGCTGAGCAGCTCGAACGGAAACACCACACGCTCCATAAAGAAGCTCTCAGGGCCCAGGCAGCGGGCAATGACCATCTGGTCACTGGAGTTGCGGTAACCACACGACACGAGATTCACGGCCCAGGGCCCGTTCAGCCCACCTACTAAGCCATTGCAGGGGCCCTCGGTTTGGTGACGAAAGCAACGGTTTGCGGTCTTTCATCTTTTTTTCATCTTTGTGCTGCAATGCCTCACAGGCTGCGCAAGGCCACGATCGGGTCAAGGCGGGCTGCCCGTCGGGCAGGGACCACGCCAAAAAACAGCCCAATTGAGCCCGACAGCCCGACGGTGAGCAGCACCGTCCCGGCCCCGATGGTCGCGGGCAGCGGCGTCACGAGTGCCACGACACTGACCGCTCCGATGCCGATCGCACTGCCGATCACCCCCCCGAGGCTGCTGAGCACAAGGGATTCGATCAGAAATTGCTGCAGCACGTCACCGCTGCGGGCTCCGAGGGCCTTGCGGAGCCCGATCTCGCTGGTGCGTTCGCTGACCGAGACCAGCATGATGTTCATGATCCCGATGCCTCCCACCAGCAGTGAGATGGCCCCGATCGCAGCCAGCATCAGCGTCAGACCACCGGTAATGGTGCTGACGATCGCTAGGGCGTCCTTCTGGGAGCGCACAGCGAAATCGTCCTCGCGCAGGATCCTGTGTCGCTGGCGCAGCAGATTGGTGATCTGAAAAGCGGCGGCGCCCATGCTGGCTTCGTCGCGGGCTTCCACACTGATGAAGTTGAGGCTGACGCCATAGGTCGGGTCTCGCCCCGAGAGGCGGCTGACCATCGTCGTCAACGGCACATAGGCGGCTTCATCCTGGTTCTGGCCGAACACCGCCCCTTTGGGCTGCAGCACGCCGATCACCTCAAAGCTCTGGTCCCGCAAACGCAGTCGGCGGCCCAGCGCTTGACGCCCCGGAAACATCTTGGTTGCCAGATCGGGGCCGATCACGGTCACATTGCGCGCCGACCGCAGATCGTCGGCACTGAAGAACCGTCCTGTCGCCATCTCAAACTGGCGGACGGGCAAGAACGCAGGGGTGACGCCAGACACCGACGCTGTGGAGCTGATTCCCCCGGATTGCACGACCTCGCTGAGCGTGATCTGGGGAGCGACCTGACGCACGCTTGGCACCTGCTCGGCGATCGCCTCGGCATCCTCCAGCACAAGGCTTTTAGGGAAATCAATCCCCTGGCGCCTGGTGTCGTTGTTCCCTGGAACCACGAACAGGACATTGGCTCCGAGATTGCTGAGCTGTCCTTCGGCCAGGTTCTGGGCTCCCCGGCCCACACCCACCAGGGTGATCACTGACGCATTGCCAATGACGATGCCCAACATCGTCAACAGGCTCCGCAGTCGGTTGGCCCGCAGCGTACGGAGCGCCATGGCGATGGTTTCGCCGGGCGGGAGCCGTGAGGCGGCCATTCAGTTCTCTCTAGCCAAGCGGTGATCCAACGCTAAGAGGATCGGGATTGAGGCTGCGGGCACCACGATGCACCACGCCCTGGCGCAGATCAAGAGTCACAATTTCACCTTGGCAGAGCTGGGTCATGGCGTCGCTGACACCGACGATCGCCGGCAACCCTGTGCGTTCGGCCGTCTGGGCCGCGTGGCTCTGCAGCCCAGGGGCCTCGGCGATCAATGCCTTGGCACGGCGAAAGGCGTCGAGGTAGGCATCGCAGCCTTCCCGCACCACCACGATTTCGCCCGATTGGACTGCTTCGGCAGCTGCGGGAGAATCGACCAGACGCACGCGGCCGCTGATCGACCCTGTCCCGATGCCTTGACCAGGCGCCAGGGTGGCGGTGACGACCCCAACTTTGATGAAGTCGGTTGAACCGCTGACTCCGGCCAGGGTCCCAGCGGTCTGAACGACCAGGTCACCGTCGTTGAGATACCCCATCTGCCGGGCCAGGCCCATGGCCAGGCTGAAGGTGCTGGTGGACGAACTCTGATCACAGACCAGCAGTGGGTTGACACCCCAGATCAGCGCCAGGCGACGCGCCACATTTTCGTCGGCTGTGATCGCCAGGATCGGCGTGCTAGGCCTGAACTTGCTGACATTGCGGGCTGTGGATCCGCTCTTGGTCAGCGGCAGGATTGCGGCAGCATTCATGTTGCGGGCGATGCTGCTCACCGCCTGGCAGATCGCATTCGGGATTGTGGTTGCCATGTGGCTGTCGAGCACCCGCTGGGGGTAGTCGCGCTCGATTCTCATGGCGATCGTCGCCATGGTCGAGACGGCCTCGACTGGAAAATCGCCGACGGCACTCTCGTTTGAAAGCATCACCGCGTCGGTGCCATCGAGAATCGCATTGGCGACATCGCTGACCTCGGCACGGGTCGGCCGGGGGCAACTGACCATCGAATCGAGCATCTGGGTGGCGGTGATCACCGGGATGCCGAGACTGTTGGCCTTGCGGATCAGTTCCTTCTGCAACAGGGGCACCTCCTCGGCAGGCATCTCGACCCCAAGATCTCCGCGGGCCACCATCACCCCGTCGCAGAGGGGGAGGATGGCATCGATCTGATCGATCGCTTCAAATTTCTCGATCTTGGCGACCACCGGGGTCTGGTGCCCGTGGCTGCGGATCAGAGCATGGATTTCCTGCAGATCCGAGGGGTTGCGGACGAAACTGAGGGCCACCCAATCCACACCCTGTTCCAAACCGAAGGCCAGATCGCGGCGGTCCTTGTCAGTCAGGGCGCGGATCGATAGCTGGACATCCGGAAAATTGACGCCCTTGTTGTTGGACAGGACGCCACCGACGGTGACACTGCAATGCAGGGTCTGCAGGGCCTGATCAACGCGTTCGACCACCATCTCAACCCGGCCGTCATCCAGCAGGATCCGGCTGCCGCTGGTCACCTCGTCGGCCAGCCTGTCGTAGGTAACGGTGGCAATCGACTGGTCACAGCGCACATCTCTGGATGTGAGGCTGAAGGGGTCACCCTTGGCCAGGGTGATCGGACCGTCGGCAAAGCGACCCAGGCGAATCTTGGGGCCTTGCAGATCCTGCAGGATGCCGATGTGTAGCCCCATCTCCCTGGAGACCTGGCGGATCGTGGCGATCCGGGCCGCGTGCTCGCTGTGGTCGCCGTGCGAAAAGTTCAGCCGAAACGTGGTCGCGCCGGCTTCGATGAGCTCCCTAAGCCGTTCGGGCGATTCAGTTGCCGGGCCGATGGTGGCCACGATCTTGGTGCGACGCATGAGATCGTGCCTGACCATGGGCATGCCAAAGGTATTAACGAAACTACCATTCAGCCCCGTCCCGGTTCCCGTCCATGGACCTTGAGACTTACCAGATCCAATCGCGGCAGACGGCCCGCTACCCCCAGGCCGGCGCCAATGCCATTTATCCAACTCTGGGTCTATGCGGCGAGGCAGGCGAGGTGGCCGACAAAGTCAAGAAGGTCATCAGGGACCGTGATGGGGTCTTCGACCAGGCCGTGCGCGACGACCTCTGTTTGGAGCTTGGTGATGTGCTCTGGTATCTGGCCCAGTTGTGCACCGAGCTGGATCTCAGCCTGGAGCAGGTGGCCGAGGCCAACCTCGCCAAACTGGCCAGCCGCGCCGCCCGTAACGTGATCCAAGGCAGTGGGGATCGGCGGTGATGGCAGGGGTTGTCGAGCGAAGACGCGGGTTGGCCCAGCTGCTGGGGCTGCTGATGGTTCTGTTCTTTGCGGTTGCGCCGGCGTGGGCGGCCGATCTTGTGGTCGAATCGGCCCAGTTGCAACCCTGTCCGGCCAGCGATGCCGCGTCCCAGACCGGGCTGAGCAGGCCGACAGGGGCAGGGTGTTGGGCCCTCAGCGGTGTTGTACGCAACCCGGGCCGCCTGCCGGTGGTCGACACCGATGTGTTTGCGTTGATTCTCGATGCCAGTGGCGAGCCCGTGCTGCAGAACCGCAGCCGCGTGGGTTCGATCGGTGATGTGCCTCCTGGCCAGTCCAGCTTTGCGCTGCGGCTGGCCGTGCCGATGGGCACCCCTGGACCCTTGCAGGTGCGCAACGTCAAGGCCAGGGGGTTTGCCGCCCCTGTACGCAGCAGGGCCGGCGACGGCGATGAGCTGCTGCCTCTGGAACAGCAGCTCGACTTCGGTTGATCAACAGGTCCGACCCTGTTCAGTCAGTAGCCGCTTCCCATCAGGGCGCCACCCGCACCCAGCAACAGGCTCTGCCCGAGTTGCAGCGCCAAAAAGGCCAGAATTGCCGACAGGTCCAAGCCGCCGATCGGCGGAATCAGCCCGCGGAACGCATTGAGGTAGGGATCGGTGATCGAACTCACCGTGGCCAGAACCGGGTTGCTGCCCCAGTCCAGGTTGGGGAACCAGCTGAGCAGCACCCGCACCAGCAGGATCAGTGAATAGATCTCGAGGGTCCGTGCCAGCACGGGAAATAGCTGGCCGAGCATGTCCATGACGCGATGGGGTGCGGTGGGAAGCGGCTCCAGGCTAGTCAGGCGACCCGGTTGAGGTTCTCGGCCCTGACCGCAAAGGTGCGGTGAAACTTTTCACTCAGGCTGAGCCAGTACGAGCGTCCGTCGCTCTGGCGCTTGCGTTCGATGAAATCCTGGGCCAGCAGCTCCTTGATGTGGTCGTAGGCGCCTGAGCCCCGCAGGTCCACCAGATCCGACTGCAGGATCCGCTTCTTGAGGGCGATGGTGGCCAGGGTGCGCAGGGCGGCGGTGGACAGGTCGACCGGTAGCAAGTCCTGGACGAGGTTGGCCAGCCCCTGTCGCAACTGCAGGCTGTAGCGCTGCCCGTCCTGCACGATTTCAAGGGCCGTGTTGCGATGGGCGTAGTCGGCCATCAACGTCAACAGCGCCAGCTCGGTCTCGTCACGACGGGTGCCGGCAATCTCGGACAGCTCGCCGAGGCTGAGTGGTTTGCCCTTGAGGTACAGAATCGCTTCCAGCCGTGCGGGCAGGGACAGCTGCTCCTGGGCCGGTGCATTGCTCAGGTCTGCGGGCTCGGCGTCCATGACCAGGAACGCTACCCAACACAGGGCTCCCCCGCCACCTCCCCCAGAAACAGGTTGTAGGCGGGATTGTTGCTCTCGTTGACGCAGTGGTACCCAAGGCCTTCAAGAAAGTCCTCCCAGTCGGCCATCTCAGCGGGTGGAACCTGCACGCCGACGACGATGCGGCCCACGTCAGCGCCATGGTTCCGGTAGTGGAAGATGCTGATGTTCCAATTCGAATGCAGGCTGGTCAAAAAGCGCATCAGCGCACCTGGCCGTTCCGGAAATTCGAACCGGTACAGCAATTCCCGTCCGGCGCCATTTGTTTCTCCTGCGCCACGCGGCAGTCGCCCACCCACCATGTGGCGCAGATGCAGCTTGGCGAGCTCATCGTTGGACAGATCCAGGCAGGGAAAGCCGGCGGCCCTGACGTCGTGGATCAAGTCCTGCTCATCACTGGTGCCGCTGGTCTGAACCCCCACAAAAATGTGGGCCCGGCGGGGGTCGGCTAGGCGATAGCTGAACTCGGTGAGGTTGCGGGTGCCCAGCAGGGTGCAGAACTGCCTGAGGCTTCCCGGGGCTTCGGGGATCTCGACGGCCAGCATCGCTTCTTTGTCTTCGCTGATCTCCGTGCGCTCGGCCACAAACCGCAGCCGATCAAAGTTCATGTTGGCGCCGCAGGCGACGGCCACCAGCTGCTTGCCGCTGAGCCCACGGCGTTCGACATCAGCCTTGAGGCCGGCGATGGCCAAGGCACCGGCTGGCTCGAGGATCGAACGGGTGTCGCCAAAGACATCCTTGATCGCGGCGCAGATGGCGTCGGTGTCGACCGTGACCATGGCATCGACCGTCTGACGCGCCAGCGCGAAGGTGAGTTCGCCCACTTCGCGCACGGCCACACCGTCGGCAAACAGGCCCACCTGATCGAGGCGGACCCGTTTGCCCTGTTGCAGGGAGCGGGTCATGGCGTCGGCGTCGGTCGGCTCCACCCCGACCACCTCGACCTGGGGCCAGACGCTCTTGAGGAAACTGGCCACGCCGGCGATCAGGCCGCCACCGCCGACGGCCACATAGACCACATCGGGGGGGGTGGAGCACTGACGCACCAGCTCCAGGGCGATGGTGCCCTGGCCCGCGATCACATCGGGATCGTCAAACGGGTGGATGAAGCTGAACCCGTGCTCTGCCTCAAGTTGGCGGGCCCGTTCGTAGGCCGCGTCATAGGTGTCCCCATGCAGAACCACCTCGGCCCCCCGGGCGGCCACGGCTCTGACCTTCATCTCGGGAGTGGTGACCGGCATCACGATCACGGCCCGGCAGCCCAGCTTCTGGGCCGCCAGGGCCACCCCCTGGGCATGGTTGCCGGCACTGGCGGCGATGACCCCGCGGGCGAGTTCATCAGCGGTCAGCGAGGCCATTTTGTTGAAGGCACCGCGCAGCTTGAAACTGAACACGGGCTGCAGGTCTTCCCGTTTCAGCCAGACCTGGTTGCCCAGTCGGTTTGACAGGTTGGGAGCCCGCTCCAGCGGTGATTCGATCGCCACGTCGTAAACGCGGGCGCGCAGCACCCGCTGCACATAGCTGGTGGGGTTCTCACTCATGGATCCAGTCTGGCAACCGGGGATCCCCAGGGACCGTTGAACGGTGTCGGTTGTCGCCGTCCTCAGAGGTGAAAGGCCTAGATTGCACGCCAATCGAGCAGCAGGCATGCATCTCAGCGAGCTGAGCCATCCCAATCAGCTGCATGGCCTCAGCACCGCTGAGCTCGAGGTGATCGCGCGGCAGATCCGCGAACGGCACCTCGAGGTGGTCAGCACCAGCGGCGGGCACCTTGGTCCGGGCCTCGGGGTGGTTGAACTCACCCTGGCCCTGTATCAGACCCTCGATCTCGACCAGGACAAGGTGGTTTGGGACGTGGGCCACCAGGCCTATCCCCACAAACTCATCACCGGTCGCTACCGCAGCTTCGACTCCCTGCGTCAGAAGGATGGTGTCGCCGGCTATCTGAAGCGTTGCGAGAGCCGTTACGACCACTTTGGTGCCGGTCATGCCTCCACCAGCATTTCGGCAGCCCTGGGCATGGCCCTGGCCCGTGACCAGCGAGGTGAGGCGTTCAAATGCGTGGCGGTGATCGGCGATGGCGCCCTGACAGGCGGCATGGCCCTTGAAGCGATCAACCATGCCGGCCATCTGCCCAAAACCAACCTGTTGGTGGTGCTGAACGACAACGACATGTCGATCAGCCCGCCAGTGGGGGCCCTTTCAACCCACCTGAACCGCATGCGGCACAGCAAGCCGCTGCAGTTTCTGACCGACAACGTCGAGGAGGCGATTCGCAGCCTGCCCCTGATGCATGGCGAGCTCCCCAACGAGCTCAAGAACCTCAAGGAGAGCATGAAGCGCCTGGCGGTGCCCAAGGTGGGTGCCGTGTTCGAGGAGCTGGGCTTCACCTACATGGGCCCGATCGACGGCCACAACATCGCTGAGATGGTGCGCACCTTTGAGCAGGCTCACCGCACCGGTGGCCCTGTCCTGGTGCATGTGGCCACCACCAAGGGCAAGGGCTATCCCTATGCCGAAGAGGACCAGGTCGGCTACCACGCCCAGAGTGCCTTTGACCTGGCGACCGGCAAGGCCTATCCGTCCAGCAAACCCAAGCCCCCCAGTTACAGCAAGGTCTTTGGCCAGACCCTGGTGACACTGTGCGAGCAGGATCCAACCGTGGTGGGGATCACCGCAGCCATGGCAACCGGCACCGGCCTGGACCTGCTCGAAAAGGCCCTGCCCAAGCAGTACTTCGATGTCGGCATCGCTGAGCAGCATGCCGTGACCATGGCTGCCGGCATGGCCTGCGAGGGTCTCAAACCCGTGGTGGCCATCTACAGCACGTTTCTGCAGCGGGCCTATGACCAGCTGATTCACGACGTCGGCATTCAGAATCTGCCGGTCACCTTTGTGTTGGATCGTGCCGGCATCGTCGGTGCCGACGGCCCCACCCACCAAGGGCAGTACGACATCAGTTATCTGCGGGCCGTGCCCAATTTCACGGTCATGGCCCCCAAGGACGAGGCCGAGCTGCAGCGCATGCTCGTCACCTCCATTCACCACAGCGGCCCCTGCGCGTTGCGGATTCCCCGCGGCGAAGGCGAGGGTGTGCCCCTGGCCGAAGAAGGCTTTGAACCGTTGCAGATCGGTCGTGGCGAACTGCTGACCGATGGTGATGACCTGTTGATCGTGGCCTATGGCGCGATGGTCTATCCGGCCCTTGCTACCGCTGGCTTGCTGCAGGAACAGGGGATTCGTGCGGCAGTGATCAATGCCCGCTTCCTGAGGCCCCTCGACGAAGCGCTGATTGCTCCCATGGCTCAGCGCATCGGCAAGGTGGTCACCATGGAAGAGGGAGCCCTGGCCGGCGGCTTTGGCGCCGCAGTCGTCGAGGCCCTGAGCGACCGCGATGTTCTGGTCCCCGTGTTGCGTATCGGCATTCCCGATGTGTTGGTGGACCATGCCACCCCTGACCAGAGCAAACAGGCTCTGGGGCTTACCCCCTCTCAGATGGCCCAGCGCATCGTGGAGCGCTTTGGTCAGCCGGCCAGTAGCGCCCAGGCATCGATCCCCCAGCCCGTGGCCGTCTGACCATCCTGGATGTGCTGGTGGTGGGCGCCGGCCCTGCTGGTGCCGATCTTGCCTGTGGCCTGGCACGGGCCGGTGCCAGCGTTGCTCTGGTTGAACGCTTGCAGCGGCCCGAACAAGCGGCCTTCAGCAGCGCTGCCTTGCCACTGCACGCCCTGCAGCAATTTGGCCTGCCCGCCCAGGTGGTGGCCAGCCGCTGGAGTGGCTGGCAGCTGATCGGCCCCCACAACCAGCGGCGCCAGTGGCAGCAATCGGCTGTCCTGGGAGCAGTTCTCGACTTTGCTGCCCTGCGTCGCTGGCAACTGCACCAGGCCCAGGCCTGGGGGGCCGAGGTGCAGTTGGGTTGCACTGCCCTGGGCAGTGATGCCGACGACGGTGCCATGGTCACAAGGTTGCGTCACGCCGACGGACGTCACGAGACCTGCGTCAGCCGCTGGGTGGTGGATGCCACCGGCCAGGCCCGCGCCTTGCTGGGCGATCCCGACCCACGCCTGCACCCGCTGGTGGCCGGGGTAGGGCTGGAGTGGCTGCTGGCCGTTGAACCCCAGATCTGGCAACAGTGGTCCAACCGGCTCAGCTTCATGTTGGGCTCGCAGTGGGTGCCGCAGGGCTATGGCTGGGTGTTCCCGATGCAAGCCGGCCAGCTCAAGGTGGGCGTCTGCCGTTTGATCGACCCCCACCAGACCCAGCCTGCCCTGGGACGCACTTTGGAGCAGCTCCTGAGCCGATGTGACCTGGGTTCAGCCACGGTGCTCGATCGCCATGGTGGGCTGATCCGCAGCACGCTGCGCAGGCGCGAAGCCCACGCCCGTGGGCGTCTGATCGGCCTGGGGGATGTTGTCAGCACGGCCAACCTGCTTGGTGGCGAGGGCATTCGCCATGCCCTCACCAGCAGCAGGACAGTGCTGCCGTTGCTGCTGGCGGCCATCGGTCTGCAGCGCCAGGGGTCTCCCGAGACCACACAGCTCAAGGCTGTGGCCCCCTACAGCCAGCGCCTGAGGCGGCGGCTTGGCTGGCGTTGGGAGCTGAGCGGCAGGCTGGCCCGGCGCACCTGGCTGCCGCTTCAAGGCAGCAGAGCCGATCGGCGGCTCGAACGCCTGTTGCGCGGACTGGAGGGAGCAGGGGCGGATGATCTATCCGCCCTGCTGTTCGACTACCGGTTCGAGCGGTATGGCTGGCGGGCGTTGCCCTACCTGCTTGGACTGCGCTGAACCCTCAGAGCACGCCGCGGGACGCCAGGCCCTGGATGGCGCCGATGCCGAAGATGTGGCCCAGGCTCAGGGTCCCCAGCATGGCGCCGTGGCTGAAGCCACCGAACATGGCCGCGCTGGGCAGTTGCAGGCCTACGTTTTGCTGCTTGATCGTGGCCTTGCCGATGGCGATGGCGATCACGTTGCAGATGACCATGACCAGCGCCACCTTGGGCGACCAGCTGATGGAGGCGGGAGCAATGGCCAGAAGGGGAGCGAGCATGGATCCAGGAGCCAACGGATCCATCTTCCGGGTCCGGTTGCAGGGCTGGCGCAGTGCTTAAGACTTGTTCATCGCTTGCTGCTCTCCTGGCGTGCTGCTAGCGAGAACCCCCCGGCCACCAACAGATTGGCCAGGGTCAGAAACGACTCGGCACCACCGTGCAGGGGGTCGACATCAGCCAGTTGGCGTCCGAACTGCTGCTGGGCGATCAGAGCTGCGGCGATGGTGACGGCCACAAACACCAGGGTCAGCTCAAATCCCCTCAGGGCCAGCGATGGGAAGCCCTGAATCCGGCGGGCCCACCAGAGAAATGCCAGATAAGGAATCAGCGACAGGGCGAACAGGGGAGACGGGTCGATGGCAGCCAACCACTGCAGTCCAGCTGCAACTGCCCCGTTGATTGGCTCAACCATGGCTGATCCGTTGCTGACGGCACAGGTTCCAGGCAGCCAGGGCCATCGCACTGTTGCCCAGGAAGGTGGTTCCGGCCTGGAGCACCACCAGCCCGTTCAACGCCGTGGTGTTGTCATACAGGTGCCAGGTGCAGGCTGCCATCGCGCTCACAAGAGCTGGCACCATCGCCAGGGCCAGCCAGCGCCATCCGCCTTGGCCGCGGGCGCGCCCCAAGGCCACAACGGCCCCGATCGCCACCAGCCATTCGACCACGGAGCTGATGTGGATCCACCAGGTGGGCAGGGAAAGGGCGTGCATGCAGGGACTCTATGGAGCCAGGCCTAAGCTCGCGGCAATGGCTTCCATCCGGATGGTGCGGCAGCGTGACCAGTTGCCGTTGCTGCTCTGCGGTTACTACGGCGAACACAACCTGGGCGACGACGCCCTGCTTGAAGTCCTGCTATCACAGCGACCTGCTGACACACCGGTGATCGTCACCGCCCATGACGAGCTGCAGGTGCAGCAGCGCCATGGTGTGGCCACGGTCAATCGCCGCAGCCTCAAGGCTGTGCTTAAGGCGTTGGGTCGCAGTCGCGCTCTGGTTCTTGGTGGCGGCAGCCTCCTGCAGGATTCAACCAGTTTCAACAGCCTGCTGTACTACGCCGCGCTGATCTGCGCGGCCCGTCTGCAGGGCAAACCTGTGCTGCTCTGGGGTCAGGGTCTCGGCCCCCTGAGGCGCCGTCGCAGCCGCGCTCTGGTGCGGGCCCTGCTGCCTCTGGTCCAGGCCATTCGCTGGCGAGATCGTGCCTCGGCGGACCTCGCTGCCAGCCTGGGCCGCCGTGAGCCCTATGGCAGTGACCCTGTTTGGGCCAGCGAATCGCAACCTTGGCGTGGCAGCGGCGGGCCGATTGTGGTCTGTTTCAGGCCAACCCCGTTGCTGGATGCCGATGGCTGGCGGCCTTACCTGCAGGCGCTCGCTGATCTGGCCGAGACCACTGCTCGAGAGGTGATCTGGGTTCCCTTCCATGCGGAGCAGGATCACACGCTGTTCGCTGATCTGGTGCGCACCGGTGCGATGCCCGAAGCGCTGGCTCGCCGCAGCCGCCAGGTTTCGGCCCAGACCCCACGCGAAGCACGGGCCCTGTTTGCCACGGCTGGCCTGGTGATCGCCATGCGCCTGCACGGCCTGATTCTGGCGGCGGTCAGCGGCGCTCCGGTTGCCGCACTGAGCTATGACCCCAAGGTTCAGGCCGCCGCCGCTGATCTGGGCTGCCCCTGTCAGAACCTGGACCAGGCACCTCAGGCCCCTGCCCTGTTGTCGGCCTGGCAGGCCCAACTGGACCGGCCCGGTGATCAAAGCCATCTGCAGGCTCTGCGAGCCCAGGGCAACAGCCACGCCAGCTTGTTCAAGCTCTGATCAGGCTGTCGCTGTCGGTCTGGCTCGTTTGGTGTTCAGGCGCTGCGCAGACGGTTCAGTTCCGCCAGGACCTCCTGGCTATGTCCAGCTGGGCGGACCGCGACCCAGTGGCTTCGCAGCACGCCCTGGGGATCGATCAGAAAGGTATGCCGTTGGGAGTACGGGGCAATCCAGGATCCATAGCGCTGGCTGACCAGGCCCCCTGGATCCGATAGCAGCGTGTAACGCAGACCTTCGCTGCCGCAGAAGTCGGCGTGCTGCTCGGGGGCATCGGCGCTGATGCCGACGATGCGTGCCCCTGCCGCCGCAAACAGCGGAAGGTCCCGTTGGAAACCGCGCGCCTCAAGCGTGCAACCGCTCGTGAAATCCTTTGGGTAAAAGTAAAGAACCAGCCAGGATCCCTTGAAATCGGCAAGGCTGCTCCTGATGGGTTCGGCTGTTCCCCCTGGTCCAGGTGCCACACCATCAAGGGTGAAGTCAGGAGCCTGCTCCCCCTGGGGTGGCAACGTCCCGCCAAGCGCCTGGGCCTGGGAGGGCCAGAGACTCGTGCAACTTCCCACCAGGGTCAGCGCCTGGAATCCCGTCACCAGGAGCTGACGACGACGCATGGTTTTAGTTCAACACCGTTGGCAGGATCGACAAACTGGCCTGCCGTTGATCAGAGGCGGGCGAGATTGACACCAAGCTCGCGGGCGTAGGCACCCAGGCCCTTCTTCTGAATGGTCTTGAGGGCGCGGGTCGACACCCGTAGTTTGATGAAACGCTTGCCTTCCGCCCACCAGAGACGACGTTCCTGGAGGTTCACCTGCTGGAGCTTTTTGGTCCGCACGTGGGAGTGCGACACGGCCATGCCGTTGTTGGCGCGCTTGCCGGTGAGCTCACAGACGCGGGACATGACCTGAGGAAACGAAACGACTGAGGCCTTCCCTCACGGGATGTGACCAATCTCTCCATCCTACCAAGTCGCTCCTTACCTTTCCCCCAGCCCAAACAGGTCTGGCCTGCTGTCCCCCATGCTGCACGTGCTCAAGTTCAGCTCCGAAGACTGCGGCACCTGCCACCGCATGAGTCACTACGACGAGGTGGTCTGCACCGAGCTGGGCTGCGCCTTCGTGAGCGTGATGCTCCAGGACACCGACACCTATCGGCGTTACCGCCGGGTGTTGTTGGCCCAGTACCCCAACAAGGAGGGCATGGGCTGGCCCACGTACCTGATCGTCAGCGACCCCGAGGGTTCCTTCACCATTCATGGCGAGCTCAAGGGCGGCATGCCCAAGGGCGACTTTCGTCAGCGTCTGTCTGCCCTGCTGCCGGCCTGACCATCAGAGGGCCTCGATCCAGTTCTGATTCGGTCGTTGTTTCGTAGCGAACGC
>CAZJIF010000038.1:0-3048 GCA_964546045.1 uncultured Klebsiella sp.
CAGCGCTGCAGGGCCTCCTCGGCGGTGCCCCGGTTCAGGTGGGGATCGGCGCTGACCGGATCGAGCGCGATAGCGCGGTCCTGGTCGGCGATTGCCGCCTCAGGATCACCCAGGGCCAGCTGGACATTGCCGCGGTTGCTCCAGGCGGCGGCATCATCCGGCGCCAGTTCGAGCACCTGATCCCACAGGGGCAGGGCCCGCGCAAAATCACCCTGGCGACTGGCGCTCAAGGCGGTGTCAAACAGTTGGGGCAGGCTCAGCTGCACCGCCAACACCAGGGCCAACCAGGTGGCCATCACGCCGCCGCTCCCCAGGCCAGGTGCTGCCGGGCCGCCTCGGTGGCGATGCGCCCCCGCGGCGTGCGCTGCAGAAAACCCAGTTGCAGCAGGTAGGGCTCGACCACGGTTTCGAGCGTGACCGGGTCCTCGCCCAGGGCTGCCGCCAGGGTGTCGAGGCCGACAGGGCCGCCGCCATGCCCCTCGAACAACAGCGTCAGCAGACGCCGGTCACTGGCGTCGAGGCCGCGATCATCAACGCGATGCAGGCTCAGGGCCTCGGCAACGAGGCGCGGGCCGATGGCGCCATGGCCACCCACGGCGGCCACATCACGCACCCGCCGCAGCAGCCGGTTGGCAATCCGCGGCGTGCCACGGCAGCGTCGGGCCACTTCGAGGGCGGCCGCGGGCTCCAGATCGAGACCCAGCAGCCCGGCGGCCCGTTCGACGATCGCCTGCAGATCCTCGAGGCCATAGAACTCGAGCCGTTGAATCAGACCGAAGCGATCCCGCAGCGGCGAGCTGAGGGACCCTGCCCGCGTGGTGGCCCCCACCAGGGTGAACGGCGCCAGCGGCAACGTGCGCGTGCGGGCCGTGGTGCCCTTGCCGACGGTGAGGTCGAGGCGAAAGTCCTCCATCGCCGGATAGAGGATCTCCTCGGCCACCCGGTTGAGCCGGTGGATCTCGTCGATGAACAGCAGCTCGCGCGGCTGCAGATTCACCAGCAGGCCAACGATGTCGCGGGGACGCTCGAGGGCCGGCGCGCTGGTGATCCGGCAGCGCACGCCCAGTTCTTCGGCCAGCACCAGGGCCATGGTGGTCTTGCCCAGGCCGGGAGGGCCATAGAGCAGCACATGATCGAGGGCCTCGCCCCGGCTCTGGGTGGCGGTGACAGCGATGCCAAGCACCTGCTTGAGCTCGCTCTGGCCGATGTAATCCGCCAGGCGGCGGGGCCGCAGGCTGTCTTCGCGCAGGGGTCGATCGGTCTCTTCACTGGGCTGGCTGGCCGGATCCAGCAGCCGCGGCTCGGGAGCCGGCTTCGCACCTGCCGCAGAAGAGACGATCGCCATGGCCCGAGGGTACCGGCCCCTGCCTAGGGTCGGGGGATTGAGCGCGTCGCAGCGGGGAGTCGGGTGAATGGCCAAGGGCGGAGCCAAGAAAGCCGCCGCCAGGGCCCGGCGCAACGAGGCCAACCGGCTGCTGGCCGACAACCGGTTCGCGCGCCATCAGTACGAGATCCTCGAAACCCTCGAGACCGGCATCGAACTGCTGGGCACCGAGGTCAAATCGATCCGGGCCGGTCAGGCAAACCTGCGTGATGGCTTCTGTTTGATCCGCAATGGCGAACTGCAGCTGCACAACGTGCACATCTCACCCCACAGCCACGCCAGCAAGTACTTCAACCACGACCCGCTGCGGGTGCGCAAACTGCTGGCCCACCGCCGCGAGATCGACAAGCTGCGGGGAGGCCTTGACCAGAAGGGGCTGACCTTGATCCCTCTCAGCATGCACCTCAAGGGCAGCTGGATCAAGCTGACCATCGGCCTGGGCAAGGGCCGCAAGCTGCACGACAAGCGGGCCGAGGAGCGCCGCAAGCAGGACGCCAAAGACACCCGGGCCGCGATCGCCCGGCTCTAGGGCTGGGGCGCGAGCGGTTCGCTGGGGCTCGGCGGGGCAGGGGGGGCCGGCGGCGGCTCGGTCGGAGCAGACGGCTGGGGCCGGGGCTGAACCGTCGGGGGATCGGCTCGCAAGGACAGGGTGATCAGGGCCGGTGCCACCCCCTCATTGCTGACCAGCAGCTGCACCGGTGACCGCTGCTGGGCCCCCAGGCTGACCACCCGCAACGGGCCGCGGCCCTCCAGCGGCGTGCCATCGGCCGCATAGACGCTCATCTGCATCAGCGGCGAGCCGTTGACCCCCAGCACCAACCGGTGCCCGGCGGGCAGGCGAATCGGAAACAACCTGGCGCCACCGGCGTCGACCTGGGCCGACAGCACCCGGGTGTCCAGGGGCTGGGCATCGATCGGCTCGATCTGAATGTTGGCCAGGGTCTGTTCGGCGGCGGCAAACCACAGCTGCCGGAAGGGTTCCGGAGGCAGCTCAGCGCTGTCGCGGCCGGGCAACAGGCTGCGGGCGCTGCCGGAGACCAGCTGCCGCAACACGGCCGGGCTCAGGCCCTGGCCCACAAGGGAGCGTTGGCGCTGCTCCCAGTCCCCCATCGAAAAGGACCCCAGCCGGCGGCGAATCTCCAGCGGCAGTTGTTCCACCTTGGCCAACCAGTCCTCGGCCAGTTCGTTCCAGACCTTGCGCAGGGGAGCATCGGCAGCCGCATCACTGGGCAGGCGGCCCCCGCGCTCGGGGAACTGGGCCAGCAGGCTGGCGTCCACCAGGCGCAGGAACCAGGCCCGATCGACCTGCATCGCCCGCAAGCGGTTGAGCAGTTGCTGGCGCTGGTCCACCTCGGCGGCGGGCAAACTGCCCGACAGCTGCATGGCGCTGTCCGGGGTGGGGGCAGCCGTCCGCCCGCGGCTGAGCCACCACCAGCCCAGACCGGTGCCGACCACGGCCGACAGCACCAGGGCGATCACCACCGGCCACACCCCGCCCTCGACCACCTCTTCACGCTCCTCGGCGCGGCTGCGGGGTGGGCGGCGATCCAGCTCGGGCAGCTGGGGCTCGAACGCGGACTGGACCTCGCGCAGGGCATCCGGCTCAGGGTCGGCTGCCAACGCCGGCTCGGGTGTGGGTTCGGGTTCTGCGGGCGCGGGGGCGG
>CAZJIF010000038.1:3148-16512 GCA_964546045.1 uncultured Klebsiella sp.
TCGGCTGCCAACGCCGGCTCGGGTGTGGGTTCGGGTTCTGCGGGCGCGGGGGCGGGTGCGGCGGCGGCCGGCGGCACCAGCACCACGGTGCGGTCAGCCCGCGGCACCGGACCGGTGCTTTCGGGCATGGGCAGCGCCTGAAAGGCGGCCAGGGCCTGGGTGGCTCCGGCAAAGCGGTCACGGGGCTCCGGGCTGAGCAGACGGGACAGCAGTCCCTGCAGCTCGGGTTCACTGGCCAGCGCAACGGGCCAGCGCCAGGCCAGGCTGACCGGGTCCAGCAGCGCCGCGGGTTCGAGGCCACTGACCAGCACCAGGGCCACCACACCGAGGGCGTACAGATCCATCCACGGCTGGGGTGCACCGCTGCGGGCCAGCTCGGGCGGGGCATAGCCGGCCGTGGCCGTGGGCAGGCCCCACACCAAACCAAAATCGAGCAGCACCGGCATGCCGTCGCTGTCGCGGCGCAACAGGTTGGCGGGGCTCAGGTCACCATGCACCAGCTCCTGGCTGTGAAGCACCGCCAGCACCGGCAACAGCTGGCGCAGCAACAGCACCACCTCGCCAGCCCCGAACACCAGCTGCCGTTCGAGCCGGGCCTGGCGCAACTGCCCATAGGTGCGGCCCACCTGCCATTCGCGCACCAGCCAGAGGCTGGACCCGTCGCTGATCACTCCGCCGAGCCGCGGCACCTGGGGGTGGAGCACCCCCTGCAGCTGGGACCAGAGCCGACGGACCGTCTCAGGGTCGTGGCCAGGTCCCAGCCGGCGCAGGGCCACCGGCGCGTCGGCAGCCAGCCCATCGCTGGCACGCCAGAGCTGACCCAGCTCGCCGTCGCTGAGGCACTGCTCGAGGCGGTAGCGATCGCCGATCAGGGTGCCGGGATCGGGCATCGCCGCAGAGGTCGGGCTCACAGGGTCGATCCAGCAACCTGACTTGCCTGGGGTTGTCGCAACCCCTTGCCGGTCAGCCAGGCAGCGTCGTACAGGCGCGAGCGGTAGCGGTCACCGCTGTCACACAGCACAGTCACGATCGTGTGCCCCGGGCCCAGACGCCTGGCGGTCTCCACGGCCGCCGCCACATTGATGCCCACCGAACCACCCAAGAACAACCCCTCCTGCCAGAGCAGCTGATAAATCGTCTCGAGCGCCCGCTGATCGTCAATGCGGACGGCGTCATCGATGGGGGCTCCCTCAAGATTGGCGGTGACCCTGCTGTTGCCGATGCCCTCGGTCACCGAGCTGCCCTCACTGGCCAGGGTGCCGCTGGTGGCCCAGCTGTGCAGGGCACTGCCGTGGGGATCGGCCAGCACGCAGCGCACCTTGGCGTTCTGCTGCTTGAGGTAGAGAGCGACGCCGGCATAGGTGCCACCGGTGCCGGTGGCTGCCACCCAGGCATCCACCCGACCGCCGGTCTGCTGCCAGATCTCGGGGCCGGTGCTGTTGAAGTGCGCCCGGCGATTGGCCAGGTTGTCGAACTGGTTGGCCCACACCGCACCGGGGGTTTCGTCGGCGATGCGCCCCGAAAGCCGGACGTAATTGTTGGGGTCCTTGTAGGGGACCGCCGGCACGGTGCGCACCTCGGCGCCGAGGCTGCGCAGCAGGCCGATCTTTTCGGCCGACTGGGTCTCGGGAATCACGATCAGGGCCTTGTAGCCGCGGGCGTTGCACAGGTGGGTCAGGCCGATGCCGGTGTTGCCAGCGGTGCCTTCGACGACCGTGCCGCCCGGCTGGAGGGCGCCGGAGGCCTCAGCCTCCAGGAGGATGCCGAGGGCTGCACGATCCTTGACCGAGCCCCCGGGGTTCATGAACTCGGCCTTGCCGAGGATCGTGCACCCGGTCAGCCGGCTGAGGGCGTTGAGCCTGATCAGGGGCGTGTTGCCGACAGCCCCCACAAATCCTTCGGTGATGCCGGGGTGATCGGCGCCCATGGCCAAGTGTGTGCCTGGGCGGATGGTAGGCACACCAGGGGCCTGACCCTAGGTTCGGAGGACTGAATCGGTGGAGATGGCCCTCGCCCAACGGCTGAGCCGGGTGCGGCAGCACAGTCTGGAGCTGGTGGCCCCGCTGGAGCCCGAGGACCTGTGCCTGCAGGGCATGGCCAACGCCAGCCCGCCCAAGTGGCACCTGGGTCACACCACCTGGTTCTTTGAGACCTTCGTGGTGGTGCCAGCCCAGAACGCCGGTCTGATCAGCGACCATCAGCCGGCCCCAACGGGTTGGGGGTACCTGTTCAACAGCTATTACGACGCCGTGGGCGAACGCATCGCCCGCGGTGACCGCGGCCTGCTCAGCCGGCCGCCGATCGCGGCTGTGCTGGCCTGGCGCCATGCCGTGGATGCGGCCCTGCAGCAGCTGCTGGCCCGTGACGGGGTCGACCCCCACTGGCTGTCCCTGATCGAACTGGGGCTGCAGCACGAGCAGCAGCACCAGGAGCTGCTGCTGATGGACCTGCTGGATGGGTTCAGCCGCAACCCGCTCGAGCCCGTGTACGGCAACGCGCCCGAACAGCGCTTTGCCGACGCCTGGCAGCAGCACCAGGCCGGCGGCGAGCTCGGCTGGCTGGAGCATGGCGGCGGCCTGGTCGAGATCGGGCACCCCCCGGGCGATCCAGGGTTCCACTTTGACAACGAGGCGCCGCGGCACCGGGTCTGGCTGGAGCCCTTTGCCCTGGCCGACCGGCTGGTGAGCAACGGCGACTATGCCGCCTTCATGGCCGACGGGGGATACCAGAGACCCGAGCTGTGGATGAGCGAGGGCTGGGCCGTGGCGCGCGATCGGGGCTGGCAGGCCCCCCGCTACTGGCGCCAGGACGACGCTTACTCCCTGGCCGGGCGCCAGCCGCGCGATCCGGCTGCGCCGGTGCGCCACCTGAGCTGGTTTGAAGCCGATGCCTACGCCCGCTGGGCCGGCTGCCGGCTCCCCAGCGAAGCCGAATGGGAACTGCTGGCACCGGCCCTGCCCCAGGCCTTTGGCCTGCTGTGGCAATGGACGGCCAGCGCTTACAGGCCCTATCCGGGGTTTGCGCCCGCCAGCGGTGCCGTGGGCGAATACAACGGCAAATTCATGAGCTCGCAGATGGTGCTGCGCGGCAGCTGCCACCTGACGCCCCCAGGCCATGAACGCCTGACCTACCGCAATTTCTTTGGCCCTGCAGACCGCTGGATGGCCAGCGGTCTGCGGCTGGCCAAGGACACCGGCGAGGCCGGCAGGCCATGAGCGCCCGCGTTCTGGATCTGCATCCAGCCCCGGCCGACCTGGCGGCGGTGGTGCTCGAGGGGCTGCAGCGCCGGCCGCGGCAACTGCCGGCCTGGCTGCTGTACGACGCCGAGGGCTCGCGCCTGTTCGAGCTGATCTGCGAACAGCCCGAATACAGCCTGACCCGCACCGAAACGGCCCTGCTGGAGCAGCAGGCAGGGGCCATGGCCAAGGCGGTGGGCTGCCGGCCGGGGCTGGTGGTCGAGTTCGGGGCCGGCAACGCCCGCAAGGTGGGTCCACTGCTCGAGGCGCTGGGGCCTGCCGCCTACGCCGCCCTGGACATCAGCGCCCAGGCGTTGCACCAGGCCTGCACCGTGCTGCAACAGGAACACCCCCAGGTGGCGGTGCTGGGGGTCTGCTGCGACTACAGCAGCCTGCCGGCCCTGCCCGCCGACCCGCTGCTGCGGCAGGAGCCGCGGCTCGGCTTCTACCCCGGCAGCTCGCTGGGCAACTTCACCCCCGACGAAGCCAAAGCCCTGCTGGCCCAGATGGCCCGGCTGCTGGGCCCGGGTTCACGGCTGCTGATCGGCATCGACCAACCCAAGCCGGTGCAGCGGCTTGAAGCCGCCTACAACGATGCCGCGGGGGTCTCGGCGGCCTTTGCCCGCAACCTGCTGGTCCGGCTCAACCACGACCTGCGGGGCAACTTCGATCCGGACGCCTTTCACTACGAAGCCCACTGGCAACCCGAACACAGCCGCATCGCCATGGCCCTGGTCAGCGACCAACCGCAGCAGGTCAGCCTGGCCGGCCGGGCATGGCCGTTTGCTGCCGGTGAAGCGTTGATCACCGAATACAGCGTCAAGTACAGCCCAGCGGCCTTTGCCGCCCTGGCCGCGGCCGCCGGCTGGCAACTGGAGCACAGCTGGAGCGATCCCCGCGGCGACCTGAGCCTGCACCTGCTGGCCCAGGCAGACTCGGTTCCAGCCCCACCAGCGCACCAGCCATGAGCCGCGACGAGCAACGCGCCGCCATGCGGCAGACCCGCGAAGACCTGATCGCCGAACTGGAGGAGCTGTACCGCCGCGCCTTCGACCGCATCAGCGAGCGGGATCTGGGCGAAGGCGCCATCGCCCGCCTGACCCAGCTGTTGCTGCGGTCGCGCGAGGCGGCGATCACCCCGCTGACCGAGGAGATCGAAGCGCCGCTGATCACCCGGGCCCCCGAGACACCCTGATGGCCAGCTGGTTCGACGATCTCGAAGCACGGCTCAACCAGCAGCTGGATGCCTTTCTGCAGGCCAACCCGGCCCAGCAGGCGCGGCTTGAGCAGCAGGAGGCACGCGAACGCCAGCAACAGCTGGGCCGGACCCGGCAGCACCTGCAGCTGCAGGCCGAACAGCAACGCCAGGGCCTGCTGGCGTTGGCCGCCGAGATCCGGCAGTGGCAGCAGCGCAGCGCCAAGGCCCGCGAGGCCGGTGCCACGGCCCTGGCCGAGCGGGCTGAAGCCCATCTGGCCTCGCTGATGCTGCAGGGCCGCCAACGCTGGCAGCAACTGAGCGAACTGGGGGCGCGCTTTGCCCAGGTCGACGCCGAGCTCGAACAGCTGCGCGCCGCAGCGGCCCGGCCGACGGGCATCGGCCTGGAGGCCGACTGGGCCGCCTTTGAAGCCGAACAGGAGCTGCAGCAGCTCAAGCGACGCCAGCAACGCTGACCATGGGTTTCATCCTCTCGAAACTGCTGCCGCTGGGCCTTTACCCCCTGGGGTTGGCACTGCTGCTGCAACTGACGGCCCTGGTGGCACACCGCCGCCGCTGGAGCCCCTGGCTGTCTGCCGTAGCCATCGCCCTGCTGTGGATCCCCTCAACCCCTCTGGTCAGTCGCCAGCTGGTCTGGGGGCTGGAGGAGCGCAGCGCCGCCCTGACCCCGCGGCTGATCCCCCGGGCCGACGCGATCGTGGTGCTCGGCGGCGGCCTGCGGCCGGCCCTGCCACCCCGCCGCCGGGTCGAAGTCAATGAGGCGGGTGACCGGCTGCTCACCGGGCTCGACCTGCTGCGCCAGGGCAAGGCGCCGCTGCTGGTGTTCACCGGCGGCAAGGTCAGGCTGACCGCCACCGACCCGGCGGCCAGCGAAGCCCGTTCGGCCGCCACCCTGGCCGCCCAGCTGGGTCTCAAGCCCGAACAGATGCTGCTGCTCGAGCAGCCCCGCAACACCGCGGAGGAGGCGCGTGCCTTGCAGCAGCTGGCAGGAGCGCGACGCTGGCGCTCGGTGCTGCTGGTCACCAGCGCCACCCACCTGCCGCGGGCCCTGGCCACGTTCCGCAGGTTGGCGGGGGTGACGGTGATTCCGGTGGCCTGCGACTTTCAGCTGCCGGATCGCAGCCAACGGGGGCAGTTCACGGCCGCCAGCCTGGTCGAGGACCTGCTGCCCGATGCCGAGGATCTGCACAACAGCACCGTGGCCCTCAAGGAGCACCTGGGACTGCTGATCTACCGGCTGCGCGGCTGGAGTTGACCCCGTCGAGCGGGTCAGCCCTTGGGCGCCGGCGGCACCAGGCTGACGCCCTCAGGTGGCGGGGTGGGGTCAGGGTCGGCGATCAGCATGTGCTGCAGCACGATCTCGGGGCGCTCGCTGTCGCGCCAGCGAATGCGGTAGGCGGGCATCTTGGTGCCCCGGCTGGTGGTCTGCTCCACCGGCTCCATCACCCAGCCCCGGCGCGAACGGCCCTGGGGGTTGCGCTTCACCACCGCATCGGCGTGTTTGAAGCGAAATCCAACGCGCTCGCCACTCATGAAACCGAGAACCCCAGAAGGGGGGCATAGCCTGATGGCACGATTATCTCACTGCGCCGGTTCAGGCCTGGAAGCCGATTCTGGCCGCAGCAGTGGAAAGGCGATCACATCCCGGATCGAGGCGCTGTCGGTCAGCAGCATCACCAGCCGATCGATGCCGATTCCCAGGCCGCCGGTGGGGGGCATGCCCACCTCGAGCGCCTGGATGAAATCCTCATCCACGCTCTGGGCCTCGTCGTCACCGGCAGCCTTGCGGGCCTGCTGGGCCTCGAGCCGCTGGCGCTGATCGAGCGGGTCGATCAGCTCGCTGAAGGCATTGGCGGTCTCGCGGCCGACGATGAACAGCTCAAAGCGCTCGACCAGGCCAGGCTTGCTGCGGTGGGCGCGGGCCAGCGGCGAATTTTCAACGGGGTAATCGAGCACGAAGGTGGGCTGGATCAGATCGGCTTCCACCGTCTGCTCAAAGGCTTCGACCAGCAGCCGCCCGACCGAATCGGCAAGGGCGGGCACCTCCAGACCCTTGGCCTGCATCGCCGCCGCCGCCTGCTCGCGGCTGGCATAGGCGCTGAAATCGAGGCCGGTGGCCTGCTGCACCAGCTCGTGCATGGTCGCCCGCCGCCAGGGCGGGGTCAGATCGATCGCCGTGCCCTGGTAGCTGATCTGGGTGCTGCCGCACACCTGTTGGCAGACATCGGCGATCAACTGCTCGGTCAGCTCGAGCATGCCGATGTAGTCGGTGTAGGCCTGGTAGACCTCGATCGAGGTGAACTCGGGGTTGTGGCGGGTGCTGATGCCCTCGTTGCGAAAGATGCGGCCCAGCTCGTAGACCCGCTCAAAACCACCCACCACCAAGCGCTTGAGATGCAGCTCGGTGGCGATGCGCAGGGTCAGGGGCAGATCGAGAGCGTTGTGATGGGTCTCGAACGGCCGGGCATCGGCCCCCCCCGGCACGCTCTGCAGCACCGGTGTCTCGATTTCCAGAAACCCCCGCTGATCGAGCCAGCGGCGCATGGCGCTGACCGCCAGAGCCCGGCGCCTGAAGGTTTCCCGGGTGTGGGGCGACACGATCAGATCGAGGTAGCGCTGCCGGTAACGCTTTTCGACGTCGGCCAGGCCATGCCATTTGTCGGGCAGGGGCTGCAGGCTCTTGCTGAGCATCTGCCAGCCGGTCACCTTGACCGATAGTTCGCCGCGGTCGGTGCGCCGCAGGCTGCCGCGCACCCCGATCAGATCCCCCGCATCCACCAGGCTGGTGAGCTGGGCAAACGACTCGGGCGCAGCGGCATCAAGGGTGGCCTTCTCGAGGTAGAGCTGGATCGGTCCGCTCTCATCCACCAGGGTGAAAAAGGCCAGCTTGCCCATCACCCGCCGGGTCATCACCCGCCCGGCAACGGCCACAGCCACATCGCGCTCGGCACCATTGGCCAGGTCCGCATGGGCAGCCTGAAGCGCAGCAGTGGGATGGCTGGGTTCAAACCCGAGGGCATAGGGACCCTGGCCGATCGCAGCCAAGGCCTCGGCTTTCTCGAGACGGGTCTCGCGCAGATCCGACAAGGGTTCAGGGGTGTTTCAGCTGCGCCCATCCTGCAGGAGCGCCGCTCCGCCCACGTGCGTCAGCCGGCTGCGGCGATCGGGGCCTCGCGCATGCGCTGGGAGGCATAACCGGTGCCCCGCACGGTCAGGATCAGCTCCGGATTGCGAGGATCCGGTTCGAGCTTGCCCCGCAGGCGAGCGACATAGACGTCGACCACGCGCAGGTCGGCGGCACGACGCGGCGGATAACCCCAGAGCTGTTCAAGGATCTCGGCCCTTGGCACCACCCGCCCGGGCTCCTTGAACAACAGCTCCAGCAGGCTGAATTCGGTGTAGGTGAGGGCAATGCGCTCACCATCGCGGGTCACCTGACGGCGGTTGGTGTCGACCACCAGGCCACCGACCCGCAGCACGCCGCTGCCGGTGGGGAGATCCCGCGGTTCGCTGCCGGCCGAACCACGCCCCACCCGCCGCAGGATGGTGGCGATGCGCGCTTCAAGCTCCTTCGGAGAAAAGGGCTTGGGCAGGTAATCGTCGGCTCCGAGATCCAGACCCGAGACCCGCTCGGCAATGGCATCAAGGGCCGATAGAAAGATGATCGGCACACAGGATTCAGCCCGCAGCCTGCGGCAGACCGCAAAACCATCGAGCTTGGGGAGCATCACATCGAGCACCACCAGGTCGGGCTGTTCCTGATGGAACAGGGCCAGGGCCTGTTCGCCGTCTTCGGCGCAGATGACGCGATAGCCGGCCAGTTGCAGGCGCATCACCAGCACGCGGCGCACCGCCGCCTCATCGTCGACCACCAGCAGCGTGGCCCGGTGTTCAGTTGGCTGAGACCCGTCTGCCTGTTCGCCGCCGAGATCGCGCTGCTGAGTGGTGACCTCAGAAGGCATGGGCTACCAGCTTCATGAAGAAACGCAACCCTACCCTCAGGCACGCCTTCTGGTCATCCCCCAGAACGCCCCTGGGAGCAGGGATCTGCCCATTTTTAAGAATTTCTACAGGAACCGATGGGGCGGGCCTGCCGCACATCAGGGCCAGCGGGCCTGGGCATAACGGTTCCACTGCACTTCGGCCTCGGCCAGGGCGCGCTCGCTGCTGAGCTCGCCGAGCATGGCTCGCTGCAACTGGGTGTAGAGGATGGCCTGCAGGCGTTTGATCCCGGGGGTGGCCGGGACCAGCACGCCGGCCCGCTCCAGGGTCTCGGCCGAGAGCAAGCGGGCCCGCTGCACCAACTGGTCAGCAGGCTGCGCCGGTCGCTCGACCGCCAGCGTGGCCTGCAGCTGCGCCAGGGCAGCTGCAGCCGATGGCAGCACCCGGGCCTGCTCGGCAAAGGCCAGCTGGTTGGCCGCATTGCTGAGCTCCAGCCCAAAGCTGACGGCGGCGGTGGCCATGGTGCTCTGACGCGGCACCACCAGATTCATCACCGCCACATTGGCTTCGCCCGACGGGCCGGTGATGGGTCCATAGGGTGCGGTCACCGCTGCGATGCCTGGGGCATTGGTCTGCAGGTTGCGCAGAAAATCAGGGCCGGTCGCCACCTGGGCCAGGTCACCGCTTTGGTACAGCTCGATCGCGCGGCGGTAGCCCTGGCTTACCACCTCTCGCGGTAGCAGGCCGCGCCGGTACAGCTCACTCCAGAACGCAAAGGCTTCAAGCCCGGCCGGCGAGCGGAACGCGGCCCGGCGCTCGCCATCGAGCAGTTGCACCCCCTGCTGCACCAGGGTTTCGAGCAGCTCGGCCGAGTCGTCGGGGACCACGGTCATGAACAGGGCGTAGCGACCGGTCCGGCGGCGAATCGCCTCGGCATAGGCGGGCAGCTGATCCCAGCGGGTGGGCGGTGCGGCCACGCCGGCCCGCTGCAGCAGCGTGCGGTTGGCCATGGTGATGCGCGCGGTCAGATACCAGGGCAAGGCAAATTGCTGGCCGTCCTGCATGCCGGCCTCCCAGATCTGGGGCAGGTAGGAGCCGGCGGCACCGGCCGGCAGCAGCGGCGCCAGATCCAACAGACCCTGCTTGCTGGCGAGGTTGGCGGCAAACGGCGGATTGAGGTTGACCAGATCGGGGGCCGTGCGGGCGAACACCGCCGCCAGCAGCTTGCGCTCGACCGAAGCCCAGGGAACATCGGTCCAGCGCACCTTGATCCCTGGGTTGGCCTGCTCCCAGCGGCCGATGACCGCCTGCATGTAGCCGTTGAAACGGGGCGCCAGATCGAGCGTCCAGACGTTGAGGTCGCGCGCGCCAGCGGTGCCGGACTGCGCGCCACCCCGCTGGCGGCAGCTGGCCAGGCCCCCGGCCAGCAGCGCCGAGCCCGCCGAGGCGGCCAGGCCCGTCAGCAGCCGTCGCCTGCCAATGCCCATCAGCGCACCCCTGGCAGCTGCTGGCGCCAGAGCAGCAACCACAGAGAACACACCAGTGGCGCCAGCAGACCGGTGATCAGCGTCTGGGCCCAGAGGGTCTGAAAAGCCGACGCCGGCCATGTGCCCACCACCAGCATCTGCACCAGCAGCGACCCGCCCAGCACCAGGCTGCCTGCCAGGGCCAACAGGGCAAGCGAAACGCTGCGTTCAAGCACCACATCCCGGCGCCCCAGCCGGCCCCACCACCAACCGAGCAGCACCAGGGCTGGCAGCTGGCTGACGGCACCCGGATGCAGACCATCGAGCAGCAGACCCAGGCCGGCCCCCACCAGGGCGCCGGAGAACGGTCCATCGGCCAGGGCCCAGGGCAGCAACCACAGCACCGACCAGGCCGGAGCCACCGCGTCGAGCTGCAACCAGCGGGGTGACCCCAGGGCAAGGGCCGGCACCAGCAGGCCGGTCCCCAGACACCAGCCGCGCCGCCAGAGATCAGCCATTGGAGCGCTCCGGTGCCGGAATCACCTGCACCCAGTCGATCGCCGCCAACGGCGCACTGAGCTGCACCACCGCCTCGGGCGCTGGGATGACACTGGCATCAAGTTGTTGAACAACGCCAACCGTCAGGTTGGGCGGCACCAGGGTGCTGGCCGGTGACGTGGTCACCAGGTCGCCGGGCCTGACGCGGGCATCCCGATCCAGAAAACGCAGCACCGGCCGGGCCGTTCCCAGACCCACCAACAGGCCGTGCTCGCCGGTGCGGGCCACCCAGACCCCGACCCGGCTACCGGGATCGGTCAGCAGCTGCACCGTGGCCGTGGTCGGCGTTGTCGCCGCAAGTCGGCCGACAAGACCGCCAGGGGCGACGACCGCTTCTCCGACCTGCAGGCCCTGCCAGGAGCCCTTGCCGACCATCAGCTGCTGCCACCAACCCTGGGCGGGCCGAGCGATCACCGGAGCCGGGCGCGCCGGGCCTGGCTGCTGCTGCAACGCCAGCAACCCGCGCAGACGTTGGTTGTCAGCCTCGAGCTGGCTGAGGCGACTCTGCTGATCCAGCCGCTGGGCCGAACGCAACCACTCGGACTGGGCTGAACCCGGCCAGAACGGGCGGGTGGCCGCAGCGTAGAGATCGCTGAACCCAGCCCCCTTGCTGAGGCGGACACCCACCAACAGAAGGGCCAGAACCAGCCAGGGCCAGCCCGTCAGCAACAGCCGCAGGGATGGCAGTCGAACGCCGCGGCCGGCCTGCATCGGGCTCAGGCGACCGGCCGGATGAAGTCAGGGGTATCGAGCACCCGGGCCAGACGGTTGTAGTCCTCGAGCACCTGTCCGCAGCCATTGACCACGCACAACAGGGGATCTTCTGCGATGTGCACCAGGATGCCGGTCTCGTGGCTGATCAGATCACTGATCCCCTTCACCAGGGCGCCGCCGCCGGCCAGCATGATGCCCCGGTCGACAATGTCGGCCGCCAGCTCGGGCGGGGTGCGCTCGAGGGTGCGCTTGACCGCTTCAACGATCACGTTGAGGGGTTCGGCCATCGCCTCGCGAATGTCGCCGGCGCGGATGTTGATCGTCCGCGGCAGGCCCGACAGCAGGTGCAGACCGCGAACATCCATCGAGGTCTCGTCATGGCTTTCCGAAGGGAACGCTGAGCCGATGCGGATCTTGATCTCTTCGGCGGTGCGTTCGCCAACCACCAGGTTGTGCACCTTCTTCAAATAAGTGCCGATCGCATCGCTGAGCTCATCACCCGCCACCCGCACCGATTCGCTGAGCACGGTGCCGCCGAGGCTGAGCACGGCCACTTCGGTGGTGCCGCCGCCGATGTCGACGATCATGGTGCCGACCGGTTCGGTCACCGGCAGTCCGGCACCAATGGCTGCCGCCACCGGCTCGTCAATCAGATGCACCTCACGGGCACCGGCCAGTCCGGCCTCGCGCACAGCGCGGCGCTCCACACCGGTGACGCCGCTGGGGATGCCCACCACCAGGCGACGTGCCACCAGCCCGCGACCGTCATTGCCCTTCTGAATGAAGGTCTTGATCATCTGCTCGGCGGCGTCGAAATCGGCGATCACGCCGTCGCGCAGTGGCCTGACCGCGCGAATGTTGCCGGGGGTGCGGCCGAGCATCATCTTGGCCTCGTTGCCCACTGCCAGGGGCAGGTTGCGCTCGATATCGAGGGCGACCACCGAGGGCTCCTGCAGCACGATGCCCTTGCCGGACACATACATCAGGGTGTTGGCCGTGCCCAGATCGATGCCGATGTCGCGGGAGAACTGGAAGCGACGGAAAAACACGAAAATCCGCAGGCTGCAGGAGATCAATCATAGGGCGGTGTTACAACCGGCCCGAACGGTGGCACTGGTTCGATGTGGCCCTCACCGGTCTCGCCGACCGGAGGGGTGCCGCATCATGAGATCCATCACGTCAACAGGAGAAACGCCATGGGCGTCAACTCGATCACCCTCGTCGGCCGTGCCGGTCGCGATCCCGAAGTCCGCTACTTCGAATCCGGCAGCGTCGTCGCCAACCTGACCCTCGCTGTCAACCGCCGTGCGGGCGGCGACGAACCCGACTGGTTCAACCTCGAAATCTGGGGCAAGCAGGCCCAGGTCGCCGCCGACTACGTCCGCAAGGGCAGCCTGCTGGGCATCATCGGCAGCTTCAAGCTCGACCGCTGGACCGACCGCGCCAGCGGCGAAGAGCGCAGCAAGCCGGTGGTGCGGGTCGATCGTCTCGAGCTGCTGGGCTCCAAGCGCGACAGCGAAGCCGGCGGCGGCATGGGCGGCGGCTTTGGTGGCGGCGAGCCTTCAGAGGAGGAAGTGCCCTTCTGAGGCTCTCGCCCTGAAGCCTGAGGCTCTGGGGTCGCCCACAAAAAAGCCTGAGCTGCCCGGATGCGGGCGCTCAGGCTTTGGCGTATGGCGAGGTCGATCAAACCCCGCGGGGTTGAGCCTGAGCCGGGAGCGTTTGAGCCCGCTGTTGCCGCTGAAGGCGGCATTGCGGGCGATGCGTCCCGGCTCAGGTCTCAATAGCGGTAGTGGTCGAGCTTGTAGGGACCTTCAACCGGCACGTTGATGTAGGCGGCCTGCTGTGCGGTGAGCTCGGTCAGCTTGGCGCCGATCTTCTCCAGGTGCAGACGAGCCACCATCTCATCGAGATGCTTGGGCAGCACGTACACCTCCTTGGCGTACTGATCACCCTTGGTGAACAGTTCGATCTGAGCCAGCACCTGGTTGGTGAACGAGTTGCTCATCACGAAGCTGGGGTGGCCGGTGGCGCAGCCCAGATTCACCAGACGGCCCTCGGCCAACAGGATGATCTTGTTGCCACTGGGCAGCACGATGTGATCGACCTGGGGCTTGATGTTGTCCCAGGGGTACTGCTTGAGCGACGCCACATCGATCTCATTGTCGAAGTGGCCGATGTTACAGACGATCGCCTGATCCTTCATCTGGATCAGATGCTCGTGGCGGATCACCT
>CAZJIF010000039.1:0-1981 GCA_964546045.1 uncultured Klebsiella sp.
CAAGGTGACCAAAAACACCTTGATGCGCCGCGCCATTGATGGCAACAGCGCCTGGACGGAACTCGATTCCCTGCTCACCGGCACCAATGCCTTCGTCCTCGTCAAAGGGGATGTCGGCGGTGCGGTGAAGGCCGTGCAGTCCTTCCAGAAGGACAGCAAGAAATCGGAAACGAAGGGTGGCCTTTTCGAAGGCAAGCTCCTTTCGCAAGCCGAGATCAAGGCCATCGGGGATCTGCCCTCCAAGGAGGTGCTCATGGCCCAGATCGCCGGTGCGATCAATGCCGTGACCACCAAGGTTGCCGTGGGTATCAACGAGGTTCCGAGCGGTCTCGCCAGGGCGCTCAACCAGCACGCCAAGGGCGAAGGCACGGCTTCCTGAGCCGTTCCCGCTGCCACTGGTGTGCCCGAGGGCTCAACCGATCCTCACTGTTCCACCCAACAGATCTGTTGCTGATTCCCAACCATGTCTGCTACTACCGACAACATTCTCGAACAGCTGAAGACCCTGTCGCTGCTTGAAGCTTCCGAGCTCGTCAAGCAGATCGAAGAGGCCTTCGGTGTCTCCGCCGCCGCTTCGGCTGGCGTGGTGATGGCTGCTCCCGCCGCTGGCGGTGCTGCCGAAGCTGCTGAAGAGAAGACCGAGTTCGACGTCATCCTCGATGGCTTCGAAGACTCGGCCAAGATCAAGGTGCTCAAGGCCGTCCGCGAAGCCACCGGCCTGGGCCTGGGCGAAGCCAAGGCTCTGGTCGAAGCTGCCCCCAAGGCCGTCAAGGAAGGCATCTCCAAGGCCGATGCCGAGACCCTCAAGAAGGCCATCGAAGAGGCCGGCGGCAAGGTCTCCATCAAGTGAGTGCCGGGGGGATGGCTTCGGCCGCCCTCTTCCGTCGCGCTGCCTGGGCCGGTTCCTGCGGGGACCGGCTTTTTGATTGGCGTTTCGCCCGTGACCAAGGCCATGGCCTTGATGGGCCAGGACGCCAATCAGGGCCAAACAGGACAAAAAAAAGCCCCGCCGAAGGCAGGGCTTGAGTCGGAACGGTTCTGAGAGTCTGTCCTCGTTTCGACCTCGGAAGAGCGTTCCCACTCCTCACACGCTGGAACCTTAACGGGTGTTGCAAGAGGTTGACCAGTTGGCGAGGGCCGGTGGTTCAACTGGCACCCGTTCAGGGGGTGAAGGGAATCACCTGCAGGGCCACGATCTGCGGCGATTGGCCGCTGCTCCCTGGTGTCGAGATGGGCTCGGGCAGGGGCGGCGGCGCCGAGGGTGGCAGTGCGGTCAGGGCGCTGCGCTGGACGGGGTCGACCACGGCGGCCGTGCTGGGCCGGGCCAGGCTGCGCTGCTGTTGCTGGGCCAGGGGCGCACGACTGGGGGCCGCGCTGGCCCAGCGCAGTGGGGCGGCGAGCTCGGTCATCCCGCCGGCGGCCGCTACGGCAAGGGTGGCCAGAGCCAGGTAGGTTCGCTGCACAGGCCTGACGCGGGGGCTGAAGTTTGTTAGCGGATCCTGGGGTGATGTCCAGTGGCCACTGAGCCGGTGCCGGTGGTGGCCGCCGCCTGCGATGGGGCCTGCCGCGGCAATCCCGGCCCCGGCGGTTGGGGCGCGCTGCTTCGCTTTGCCGATGGCCGGGTGCAGGAGCTAGGGGGCTACGAGCCCGCCACCACCAACAACCGCATGGAGCTCACCGCAGCCCTGGCGTTGCTGCAGGAACTGCGGCAGTTGCCGCGCCAGAGCGGGCTGGTGATCCGCACGGACAGCAAATACCTGATCGACGGACTGCAGTCCTGGCTCAGCGGCTGGAAGCGTCGCGGCTGGCGCACAGCCTCGGGTTCGGCCGTGCTCAACCGCGATCTGTGGGAGCAGCTCGATCGTGCCCGTTTGGCCGATGTGGGCTTTCAACACGTCCGCGGCCACAGCGGTGATCCCGACAACGAGCGCTGCGATGCCATCGCCGTGGCCTGGAGTCGGGGTCAGGCCGTCCCGGCTGC
>CAZJIF010000039.1:2081-9608 GCA_964546045.1 uncultured Klebsiella sp.
CCCTGCCCCTGCGCCCCTGCAGCAGTTGCTGAGCCGGCTGGAGCTGGCGGACCGCCTGGCCCGGGGGGGCTATGGCCTCAGCCTGGTGGAGCTGGCCCAGCTGCTCGAGCAACCCGCAGCCCAGATCGCCAGGCGCGAGCAGCGCTGGCGCTGGCGCGATTGGTGGGTTGAACCGCTGGATGAGGGCCGCTGGCGGCTTGTGGCAGGACCCGCGGCGGCGCACGATGGGGATGGCTGAGACAAATCGGGCCATGGCTGCCACCGGTACCGGAGCGCTTTACCGCCGTCTGGTGGGACCCCTGCTCAGCAGCGACGACGGTTCCGATGCCGAGCAGCTCAGCCAGCTGACCCTGGCGGCGTTGGCCCAGGCCTCGCTGCGTCGCAGCTGGCCCGGGGTCAGCGGTGTGCTGGCGGGTCTGGCGGCCGACCTGCAGCGCAGCGATCCCCGCCTGGAGCAGAGCCTGTTTGGCTGCCGTTTTGCCAATCCGCTGGGATTGGCCGCCGGCTTTGACAAAAATGCCGTGGCAGCCGGGATCTGGCACTGCTTTGGCTTTGGCTTTGCCGAGCTGGGCACCGTCACCTGGCACCCCCAGAGCGGCAATCCGCGGCCGCGGCTGTTTCGCCTGGCCGCCGAGCGCGCCGCGCTCAACCGCATGGGTTTCAACAACGATGGCGCCCAGGCGGTGCTGCGCACCCTGGAGCGCCAGCGGCTGCCGGCACCCGGCCAGCGGCCGGCCGTGCTGGGCATCAACCTGGGCAAGTCCAAGGTGACGCCGCTGGAGCTGGCCCCGGACGATTACGCCAGTTCGTTGGAGCTGCTGGCCCCCCTGGCGGATTACGCCGTGGTCAACGTCAGCTCCCCCAATACCCCCGGCCTGCGCGACCTGCAGCAGGAAAGCCAGCTGCGGCGCCTGGTTGAGCGGCTGCGGCGTCTGCCGGGCTGCCCGCCCTTGCTGGTCAAGATCGCCCCCGATCTGGAAGACGATGCCATCGATGCGATCGCCCGGATGGCCTACGAAGAAGGCCTGGCGGGCGTGATTGCGGTCAACACCAGCCTCAACCGCTTCGGCCTCGAGCAACGGCGCTTGCCCCACAGCGGCCAAACCCTGGCCCAGGAGGCCGGCGGTCTCAGCGGGGCCCCATTGCGGTCCCGGGCCCTGGAGGTGCTGCGGCGGCTGCGGGCGGTGGCGGGTCCGGCCCTGCCGCTGGTGGGGGTGGGCGGCATCGATTCGCCCCAGGCGGCCTGGGAGCGGATTGCCGCAGGGGCCTCGCTGGTGCAGGTCTACACCGGCTGGATCTATGAGGGCCCGGCGCTGGTTCCGGCCATTCTCGACGGCCTGAGCCAGCAGCTCGATCGCTACGGCCTGGCCCACATCGGTGCAGCGGTGGGTTGCGGCCTGCCCTGGCGCGACTGAGGCGGACCCCATGGTGCTGGCAGGGGTCAGGGAGGCTTGGCAACCGCTGCGGTCCCAGTGGCTCGGCGAGCGGGTGCTGCTGGCGGTCGACGACCGTGCCCTGCAGGCTGTTGCCCTGCGGCGCGGGGCGATCAGCACGCCCTTCTGGGAGTCGATGTTGCCGGCCCAGGCCCTGGTTGACGGCAGGCCCGCCCTGGTGGACACCCTCGGAGATTTTCTTGGTGATCTGCTGTTGAGTCAGGGGCTGATGGGGCAAGCCGTGCGGCTGGCCCTGCCGCCCCAGGCCTGTCATTGGCGGGTTGTGGTCTGGCCGCTGCAGGAGTGGCCCGACGACCCGCGCGAGGCCCTGCGCACGATCGACCCTGATCTGCGGTTGCCGTTCGCCCTGGCCGATGCCGCGATTGATCTGCAGCCCCTGCCCGGAGAGCCGCTGCGGTCGTTGCTGGTGGCTGCACCCCGGGACCTGGTGGAGGCCTGGCTGGCCGTGTTTGCGATCACCGGCAGTCCGCTTGAGCGGCTGTTGCCGGCCCAGGTCTGCCTGCGTCAGGCCCTGCTGCCCGCGCTGCAGGCCACCCCCGCCGATGGCGGGGTGCTGCTGCTGCATCCGTCGGCGGACGGGTGCACGGCGTTGTTGTGGCGCCAGGGTCTGCCCCTCTATGAGCGTCAGCTCGCTCTGGATGCCTCCCAGTTGCCGCACGCGCTGGAGCAGTGCGTGGCGTTCTACCGCTCGCGCGATCCCGGTTTCAGCCTCAGCCAGCTGTGGTTGACCGCGCCCCTGCCCGCCCAGGACCAGCTGGCCGCAACCCTGGGGGTGCCGCTTGAGCTGCTGGACAGCGCTCCCTACGCTTCGCCGGTGTTGCAGGGGCTGGCCCAGGGGCAATGAGCACCACTCCCCTCGATCTGTTGCGGGAGACGCGCCTGGCCCTGGGCCAGGCCGACCCGGCCGATCAGGCCGCCGGCCGCCGCCTGTTGGTGCTCAGGGGGGTGCTGCTGGGGCTGGGGCTGGTGGTGGCCAGTGGGGTGATCACGGCGCTGCTGCTGCTGCGCCAACAGCAGCAGCAGGCCGAGCTCGAGCGGCTGACGCTTGTCGAGGCCGAGGTGCAGGCCGCCGAAGCCCGGTTGACTGCCGCCCGCGGCCGGGTCAACCGACTCAGGACCGCCAATAAGGCCCTGGTGCAGGGGCTGGTCACGGCCCGTTCGGGCTCGGCCCTGCTGCGCGATCTGCAGCGGCGGGTGCCCCAGGGGGTGCAGCTGACCACCATCGATGTCGCGCCCGGTGGCACCAGCCTGCGGCTGCTGGGCACCGCCACCGATCCCCAGGGCTTCGCCCGCATCAATGCCCTGCAGATCGAGCTGGGACGCTCGCCTTTGCTCGATCCCACCGGGGTCCGGTTGATCAAGGCGGCCCGGGCCGAAGCGGTTGGCTTTGAGCTGACGGCGCCCTTTCGTCCGCCGCTGCCGCCCCAGGCCGAGCTGCAGCTGTTGCGTGAGCTCGGTGCCACGGGCATGGCTGTGCGCTTGCAGCAGCTGCAGGCCGAAGGGTTGCTGCCATGACGGATCGGCTGACCGATCGCTTGCTGCTGTGGCTTCCGGCGGGCCTGGGGGGGCTGGTGGCGCTGCTGGTGCTGGGCCTGGGGGCGGCGCCCCTGGTCAGTCAGCTGCAGCTTGAGGGCCGTCAGCTCGAGCAGAAGCAGGCCCTCGAGCAACGCCTGCCCCAGATTCGCGTCGAGCTGTCCCGGCTGGTCGGCGCGCAGCAGCAGGCCGAGCGGCAGCAGCAGCAGGTGCTGACCCTGATCGCCGGCAGCGGTGAGCTGGTCACCTTTCTGGCCCAGGTCGACCGGCTGGCCCAGCGCCACAGGGTCCAGCTGCAGCTGTTTGAACCCACCGCGGACCAGCCGGCGGCGGCGACCGAGGGGGCAGACCCGCTCAAGGCCCAGGCCAAGGGCACCCGCGCTCAGCAGCAGTCCGAGCAGCAGGCGGCCCCGCCGCCGGACCCTCTGCAGAAAGCCGGGTTGTCCAGCACCCGGCTGCTGTTGAGCGCCCGCGGCACATTTCCGGATCTGCTGGCCTTTCTGCGATCTGTCGAAAGCCTGAGCCTTCTGGTGGTGCAGAGCAACCTCAACCTCAGCCAGGCGCTGCCCGACAAACTCAGCACCAGCCGCACGCCGGCCAGCACGCCCCCCGGCGCCACCACCGCCACCACCACGCCGCCTGGCACGGGATTGGTGGAGCTCAAGCTGGCCCTGGCGCTGTACCGCCCCACCGCGCGCCGCTGAGCCCTGGATCGAACCGGCCACCGCCGATACGATCGGCGCGCAGCATCGACAGCCAGGCGTGAACAGGCGAGTGGGCAGGCGGTTTGGAGGATGGACCGCTGCCCTGTCGCTGGCCCCCCTGGCATGGACCGGTTGGGTGGGTGCGGCTCCACCCCCCACGCCACCGACCCAGTCCCCCATCGGTCGCGCGGCCACGGGTCAGGGCGACCAGGCCGCGGGCAGCGTGGTTCTGCGGGTGCGGCGCCAGAACGATGCGGTGGACCTGGTGATCGAGGGCACCGGGGCCAGCCCTGAGCTGGTGCAGTCGAGCAGCGTCGGTGGCTGGCAGGGGGTGCTGACCACGGCAACTTCCAATGGCCTGCGCTTGGGACCCCAGCGGTTGTCGCTGCCCGAAGCTGGGTTGCAGCTGGTCACCCTCAGCGGCGGCGGCAGGCGTTATCAGATCAACGTGCAGCCCACAGCGGGCCTGCGGCTCAACCGGCCGGTGGTGAGCGCCGATGGCCAGAACCTGATTCTGAGCTTCCCGGCGGCGCCCCAGGCTTCGTGGCAGACCCTGCGGCCCAACCTCAACCAGCCGGGCGCCATCCCCCAGGCCGCCTACGCGCCACCGCTCCAGCCCAGGGCAGTGGCCCCACCCTTGGGAGACATGGCGGTCGGCACGATGGTGCTGCGCAACACCAGCTACGTCGAGGTGCGCGGCCCGCGGGTGACGATGACCCTGCGCAACGCGCCGGCCAGGGATGCGCTGATGTCCTTGGCCCAGCTGGGTGGCTATGGGTTCGTGTTCGTCGGTGATCAGGGCACCCCTCCGGCATCCGGTTCAGCCACAGCAGGTGCGCCGGTGTCCCCGGCAATGGCCACCGCTCAGACGGCCAGTCCGGCGTCGGGCCGAACGGTCACCGTGGCGTTTGCCAATGAGCCCTTTGCACGGGCGTTCAATGCCGTGCTGCTGGCTTCTGGTCTGAGCGCCAAGCTGGAAGGCAGCATGTTGATCGTGGGTCAGGCCGTTGCTGCCAAGGGCTTTGGGGCGCGATTGTCCAAGGTGTATCGCCTGAATCAGGTGGGCCCGAATGCTGCCGCTGATTACCTGGCGAACCTGGGCGCTTCGGTCACCAAGACCAACACCATCGCAACGGCTGTGACCCAGGGTGTAAGCCAGAACGCGGCGGTCTCCGGCGGGGCCAATGCGTCGACGACGCAATCGGTCAGTCAGACCGTGGTTGAAAGCTATGGCGCCAGCAGTGGGCCATTGCTCGGGTTGGCGGCCACCACCGACAACCGGCTGCGCACCATCACCCTCGTGGGCGATTCATCGGTGGTGATGGTTGCTGAGCAGTACCTCAGGCAGTTGGATCTTCGCCAGCGGCAGGTGGCCCTGTCGGTGCGGATTCTTGATGTTTCGCTGGACAATGATTCCAGTCTGGCCAACAGTTTTGCGTTTCGTTCCGGTAACTCGTTCATCCTCAGCCGGGAAGGAGCGCTCACGGCCGTGTTCGGAGCGGTGGCACCACCGCCCTTTGCACCTGGTGGCAGTCAGAATGCGATCGCCAACCCTGGCCTGACGTACCCCAACAACCAGCTGGTCGATCAGATCACGGCTTTGGTTACTTCCTCGAACAGCAAGGTTCTGGCCAGTCCGACCCTGATCCTCAGCGAGAACCCCGAGCCGATCCCCAGCGGGGCATCGATCGGCTCGAGTGGCAGCGGCTCCAGCGCAAGTGGCAGCGGTGGCACCACCACCACAGGCGGTGGCTCAAGCGGGGGCAGCATCGGTCGGCCCTTCGCCAACGAAGCCTTTGTCACCGTCGGCGAGCAGGTGATCACCAGTTACCAGACGGTGACCAGCACCAGTGCGCCGCCGGTGTGCACACCGGTGTTCTCGAATGCGGGTCTGACATTCGGGGCGCGCATTAGCAACATTGACGACAATGGATTCGTCACGTTTGCACTCTCCCCTGAGATTTCAGCGGCTGTCGGTGTGCCTCAGCCGGTTAGCACCTGTGGGTCGATCCGGATCATCAACAGACGCCGCCTGGATACGGGCAACCTGCGGGTTCGCGACGGTCAGACCCTGATTCTGACCGGGGTGATCAGTGACGAGACCATTTCGACTGTCAGGAAGTGGCCCATTCTCGGCGATATTCCGTTCATCGGCCAGTTCTTCCGTGGCACCAGCAACATCCGTTCCAACAATGAGCTGGTGATCATGGTGACGCCGAAGATCATCAACGATGAAGCCGGCGGCGTGTATGGCTATGGCTTCACGCCATCCAGCAACGATGGCCGGCGGTTCATGGGGCAGACGTCCAATTGATCCTGTGCAGCAGCGCCCCGTAACCCATGGCTGAACACGGCACGGGCTCCAGCTCCAGCAGCGAGCTCGAGTTGGCGCGTACGGAGCTGGCCGCCCTGGAGGGAGCCCTTGAGGAGCTGCCGCAGATCCTTGAGGACAAGTTCCGGCAGCGGTTGCTGGCGTTGCGCCAGTTCAACCACCAGCTGCAGCTCGAGCAGGCGAGCCTCAGGAACCAGCTGATGGCCTCGCAACGCGCTGCCGGCGTCCCATGGCGATTGGTGCTGGTGGTGGCTCTGGTCTGCACCGGCCTGGCAGGGCTGGGGTGGAATGCGGCCAGGCCGCGGGCCCCTGGTTCCGCGGCGGCCCTGCGGCTGCCCGCCGCGTCACGGCTCGCAGCACCGGTCTCGAGCAGCATCCTGCAGCTGCAGGCCCGGGGCAGCAGTTGGGTGGAGGTTCAGGATCTGCGCAGCCAAGCGGTGCTGTTCATCGGTGTTCTTGAGGCCGGGCAGAGCCGCACCATCCGGCTGCGTCAGGGGTTACGGCTGCGATCAGGACGGCCCGATCTGTTGACCCTTCGGATCGATGACGGTCCGCTCGAGCCGTTTGGCCTGAGTCAGGGCCAGGACTGGCGCACCGTGATGCCCCCTGTGCTCAGAACGGCAGGGGCATGAACGCCTTGGCGGCAATGGGGGCCAGCACCTTGAAGGCGGCCACGGCCCCGCTCAAGGCTTCCATGCCTTTGCCATTGCCACCTCGGCCACCGGACGGTGCCTGAACCAGACGCGCGCTGCTGCGTCTGAGCTCGGCAGCCGTGTCCAGTTCGCCCGCCTGTTCGTACAGATGGGCGGCGTAACCGAAGTCGTTGGCCGCCAGAGCCAGCTGACCCTGCTCGCTGCGACAGATCGCCCGGGCTAGCCAGCTGACCGCCGCCAGGGGTTGCTTGCGGATCGCCTCGCTGAAGAACTGTTCGGCAGCTGGGTATCGGCCTTCGCGGGCCGCCTGCACGCCGGCGTTGTGCAGCTCGGCATGGCTGAGGCTGGCAGCCCGGTCGATGCCGATCGCCTGGTCCCAGTGGGTTCGCGCCAGCGCGCCCGCATCCAGCAGGGCTCCGCTGAGGTCGGCCTGGCGCAGATCGGCCCCATCGATCAAGGCGCCGTGCAGGTTGGCGCCGCGCAGGGAGGCTCCCTGCAGGCTGGTGAAGCGCAGGTCAGCCCCCTGCAGGTTGGCCCCGTCGAGTCGGGCCCGGCTCAGGTTGGCCCGTTGCAGCCGGGCCTTGCGCAGGTCGGCGTCGCGCAGGTCGGCATGCACCAGATCGGCATCCTGCAGGCGGCATCCCGGACAGCTGCGCCGCTCGAGCAGGCGCAGCTGGTCCACAGGGTCGGCGAGCGCGGCAGGGGCAACGCACACCAGGATCGGGACGCCAACCAGGGCCATCGCTGCCACCAGCCTGCGGTGCATGGCAGCCATGGCCGAGGGGCGGAGTTTGCCGTTTATAGCGGCACCTTGAGCCAATGCCGAGACCTTCGGCCAATGCCGATCGTGT
>CAZJIF010000039.1:9708-16139 GCA_964546045.1 uncultured Klebsiella sp.
TCACTCGGGGTGCGCCCCGGACGGCTGCTAGACGCCAGTGCGTCGCTGGCGCCGCTGCGGCTGCGGGTGGCCTGGCAGGCGGCCTGCGCTGGTGCGGCCTTGGCGGGGCTGCGCGACTATCCCGACCGCGACCACCACGTGCTTCGGGATGCGATCGCGGGGCTGCATCGGCTCGATCCGGCCTGGGTGTTGCCGGGCAATGGTGCTGCCGAGCTGTTCACCTGGGCGGCCCGCGATGCGGCGGCGGCGGGCTGCAGCGCCCTGCCGGCACCGGGGTTTGCCGACTACGGGCGCGCCCTCGCCTGTTGGGGTGGGGTCAGCACGGCCTGGACCCTGCCGTTGCAGTGGGATGGGGCGTTTCCCCAGCCCCTGCCGGAGCCGCCCGCGGTGCCGGTGTTGTGGATCACCAATCCACACAACCCCACAGGTCAGCTGTGGAGCCGTGCCTCGATCGAGCCACTCCTGGCCGGGCGGCAGCTGGTGATCGTTGATGAGGCCTTTCTGCCTCTGGTGCACGGGGGCGAGGCCCAGTCGCTGATTTCGCTGCTGGCAGCCCACCCCAACCTGGTGGTGATCCGCAGCCTCACCAAGCTCTATGGCCTGGCGGGGCTGCGCCTGGGCTATGCCCTGGCACAACCCGATCGCCTGGTGCGCTGGGCCCGCTGGCGCGACCCCTGGCCGGTCAACGGCCTGGCGGCGGCGCTGGGGGTGCACCTGTTGCACGCGCCCGACCAGTACCGGCGCCATTGCGCCTGGGTGCAGGCCTGGAGCGCCCGTGAAGGCGCCTGGCTGGCGACCCGGCTGGCGGCGCTGCAGGGGCCCTGGGGCTGCCTTACCCCCATGCCCAGTGCCGCCAACTACATGCTGTTGCGGGGCGAGACGTCGCTGGTGCCCCTGCGTGAGGCTCTGGAGTCGCGTCATGGCGTGTTGCTGCGCGACTGCCGCAGCTTTGAGGGTCTCGATGGGCGCTGGCTGCGCATCGGCTTTCAGGACCGTCGCCGCAACCGCCGCCTGCTGAGTGCGGTGTCCCGCATCGGCTGAGCAACCGTCTGCAGCAGCGTGGCCAGCCGTTCGGTTGCATCGCGCACTGCCAGGCGCTCCATGCCGGCGCGCATTGTTACCAGCGGGTCGGCGGCCGGGGCGGCACCCCGCAGCCGGGGGCCCAGCAGGCGCCACACCGTCCGGGCCAGCTGGGGCTCGCCGGGCGGGTGCTGCCAGACGATCACGGCAGCGCCCAGGGCAGCGGCAGCGGCGGCGTTGGCGTCCTGGTGGCCGTCGGCAGCGGCGGGATAGGGCACCAGGATCGCCGGGGTGCCGCAGACCGCCAGCTCGCTCAGGGCGCCGGCGCCGCTGCGGCTGATCGCCAGGTCGGCGTGCTGCAGCAGGCCGGCCATGGCTGCGGCATCGGCAAAGGGGCGCTCGACCACCGCTTCTGCCAGTCCGGCAGCCACGGCGGGGGGCAGCGGTTGGCCGCTTTCGGGGTCGTTGGTGCCGCAGAGCAGCACCACCCGGCAGCCGGCAGCCACCAGTTCGGGCAGCAGCGGCCGCACCATGCGGTTCAGCCCCACGGCACCCTGGCTGCCGCCCATGGCCAGCAGCAGTGGTCCCGTGCCGCGGGGTGCCCAGTCGGGCAGGGGGGTCGGCTGCAACACGGCGGCACGCACAGGGGTGCCGGTCACCAGGGGGCGGCAGTGCGGCAGCCGTTCGGCGGCGGCGCTCAGGCCCACCGCCACACGGTTGCAGTGCCGCCCCAGCAGCCGTGTCACCCGTCCTGGGATCGCATTGCTCTCGTGCAGCACCACAGGCACTCCGCACCACCGGGCGGCCACGATCGCCGGAGCGGCGATGTAGCCCCCCGTGCTGAACACCACGGCGATGCCTTCGCGGCGGATCAGGTGCCGCACGACGAGGGTGGCCCGCAGCAGTTGCAGCAGGTTCCAAAGTTTGCGCAGGCCGCGCCCCTGCAACCCCCCGGCCCGCACGGTATGCAGCGGGTACTGGCTGGGCACCAGCTCGCGCTCGAGCCGGTCTGGGACCCCCAGCCACTGCACCTGCCAGCTGGGTGGCAGGGCTTGGGCCACGGCCAATGCCGGGAACAGGTGGCCGCCGGTGCCGCTGGCCGCGATCAGGAGCCTGGGCATGGTTGGCGCCGCCTGGCGCGCCTAACCTAAGGGTGAAGCTGCCGTCGAGCCCCGCTGATGCCGTTGAGCCGCCGCCTGCGCCCGTTGTTCCAGGCGGCCGCGCTCTGTGGGCTGTTGCTGGGCCTGGCTCCAGGCGCCGGTGCGGCGGGTGCACCCTCAGCCGCTGAACTGCAGGCCCTGCAAAACGCGCTCAACCAGGGGGGGCAGGGCCTGGCCGGTCTGCTGGCCGTGGGCCCCGGTCTGGATCCCACCCTCGTTGAGTTGCGACGGCGGGTGTTGCTGCGGCAGTTCCCCGATGCCAGCTGGTCCCTGACCCCAGGCCCCAGCCTGCGCGATGGCCGCAGCACCGTCGAGTTGAAGCTGCTGGGCAGCCACACGATCGGCGGTAACACCTTCCGTCTTGAGGCCAGCCAGCTGCTGGCCCTGACCAGCAGCGGTGGCCAGATCACCTCCCAGGCGGTGATTCGCGAGCAGACGATCCTGCGCAGCGGTGACCAGGATCTGGCGGTCAGCCTGCTGATCCCCGATGCTGTCCTCACCGGTCAGCGCTACGACGTCGATGTGGTCTTCGACGAACCGCTGGATGGGGCCGTTGCGGCCGGTGGGCTGCTGGCCCTGAGCTCCGGCCAGGCCGCGGCGATGGAGACCCCCCGGCTGGAGCTCGGCGCCCTGGGCGGCGGCGGCCTGTTCAAGACCGTGCAGGCGCCTTACAACCCCGGTGAGCAGACCTGGGCCGTGCTGTTGGTGCATCCCAAGGGCGTCGTCAGTGCCACCAAGCGGGTGCGGGTCGTCGCCGACCGCGCCCAGCTCACGCCCTGAACCACTCGGCCAGCACCGAGACATCCTGCTCGCCGTGCCCGCCGTGGATCAGGTCATCCTCCATGGCGGCGACCCGGTCACTGATCGGCAGTGGCAGGTCGAGCGCCGCAGCCGCCTGCTGGGCAATGGCCAGGTCCTTGCGGTGCAGGGCCAGCTTGAAGCCCAGGGGGTAATGGCCTTCCACCATGCCGTCGGCGCGATGCGTCAGGGCCCAGGAGCCTGCAGCGCCGGAACGCAGCGCTGTCAGCAGCGTGTCCATCGGCAGCCCCAGGCGCTGGGCCAGGGCGATGGCCTCGGCCGCGGCGGCGTAACTGCCCGCCACCAGCACCTGATTGACCGCCTTGGCCTGCTGACCAGCACCCACCGGCCCCAGGTGGCTGATGCGGTCGCCCACCACCTGCAGCAACGGCCGGGCCCGCCGCAGATCGGCCGCGGCGGCCCCCACCAGCACCGAAAGGGTGCCGGCCCGGGCGCCTTCGGTGCCGCCGGTGACGGGGGCATCGATGTAGCCCACCCCTCGCTGCTGCAGGGCTGTGGCCATGGCCTGGCTGGTGGCGGGGCTGATCGTCGAGAAGTCGATCACCAGGCTGCCGGGTTGCAGGCCGACGATCGCCGCCGTTGGATCGGTGCTGTCTGTGCCCAGCAGCACGGCCCGGACTGCAGCGTCGTCGCTGAGGCACAGGCAGAGGCAATCGGCTGCTGCCGCGGCCTGCGCCGGGCTGGCGGCCCACTCGGCTCCGGAGGCCAGCAACGCCTCAGCGGCATGCGGCGTGCGGTTGTGCACCCGCAACGGGTGGCCCGCCCGCAGCAGGTTGGCGGCCATGGGGGTGCCCAGGGCTCCCAGTCCGATAAAGGCCAGAGCTTGCGGGGTGGGGCAGGCTTGAGACATGGCAGAGCAGGCGCAAACACGCATCTGGATCGTGGATGACGACCCCGAGCTGGGCAGCATGCTGCAGGTCTACCTGGAGCAGCAGGGGTATGCCGTGCGCTGGTTTGCCGATGGCGGGCAGCTGCGCGCCCGTCTCGGCATCGAGCGCCCGGCGCTGGTGGTCCTTGATCTGATGCTTCCCGGCGAAGACGGCCTGTCGCTGCTGCGCCGCCTGCGCGACGCGGGCGATGACCTGCCCGTTGTCATGCTCACCGCCCGTGCCGACGGTGTCGACCGCATCATCGGCCTGGAGCAGGGAGCCGACGACTATCTGGCCAAGCCGTTTCTGCCGCGCGAGCTGAGTGCCCGCATCGCCGCGGTGCTGCGACGGCGTGCGGCCGTGCCCAGCGCTGCTCCCAGGCCCGGAGGCTCCGTGCTGCAGGTCGGGGAGCTGAAGCTTGATCTGGCCACCCGGCAGCTGTGGCGCGGTGCGCAGCAGCTGCCGCTGACCAGTGGTGAATTTGCCCTGCTGGCGGCGTTTGTCGACCATCCCCACCGGCCGCTGTCCCGGGAGCGCCTGATCGAACTGGCCCGTGGCCCGGCCAGCGCCACCGACACCCGCAGCATGGATGTGCAGATCTCGCGCCTGCGCCGTGTGATCGAGCCCGATCCCGGCCGACCGCGCTACCTGCAGACGGTCTGGGGCTATGGCTATGTGTTTGTGCCCGATGGACGGCCCCGCCATGGCACTGCCACAACGGCTTGAGCGCTGGTTGGGGTATGGGGCGGTGGCCTTGGGCAGCACCGCCCTGCTGCTGGCCCTGCTGCAGACCCTGTTGGCACGGCAGCTCGCCGGCAACCGTCTGGTGCAACGGGCCGAGGACGCGGCCCAGACGGCCCGCCTGGCGTCGTTGGCGCTCGAGAGCCTGCCGCCGGCAGCGCTGGTTCAGCTCAGTGGACTGCCGCTGCGTCTGCAACCGCCCCCAGCGGCGGCTGCGCTGCCGGAGCAGGCGGTGCTGCAACGCCTGATCTGCCGTCAGCTCAGTCCCTGCCCACGCCTGCTCCCGGCGTCGGCACCACAGCGCGGCCTCTGGCTTGAACTGGTGTCGCCGCTGGAGCCTGTCTGGTTGCTGGTGCCGCTGCCGCAGCCCGCGGCCTGGCCGCCGGATCCGGCCCTGCTGGTGCTGGCGGTGGTGGCGGCCGGGGGAGCCACCACGCTGTTGTTTCTGACGCTCGAGGTGGAGCGGCCCCTGCGGCGCTTGCAGCAGGGGCTTGCCGGATTCGAGCACGAGCCCGCTGATCAGCCCGAGGGCCCGGTTCGGCGGTCGTCGCGGGGTACGCCGGCTGTGCGGGCTCTGGCCGATCACCTGGCGGCTGCCCAACGGCGTCTGTGGCTCAGCGCCCGCGAGCGGGCGGCGATGCTGGCGGGCCTGGCCCATGATCTGCGGGCGCCGTTGACCCGGCTGCGCCTGCGGCTCAGCCTGCAGCGGGGCGAGGCCGCCGCGGATCCGGCGCAGGCCGATCTGGATGCCCTCGAGCGCCTGATCGATCAGTTTCTGGCCTATGCAGCCGACGCGTCCAGCGAGTCAGCGCTGCCGGTGCCCCTGGAGCAGCTGCTGGCCGAGGTGGCCGCGGCCTATCCCCCTGGCCTGATGCTGCACCTGACCCCACTGCAGCGCTGGGTGCCACCCACCACCCTGGCCCGCGGGGTGGCCAACCTGCTCGACAACGCCCTCAGCCATGGTCGGCCGCCCCTGCTGCTGCGTCTGCAGCCCTGGGGACAGGGCGATCAGGGTTTTGCGATCGAGGTCTGGGATGGCGGCGACGGGATCACTGCTGCCGACTGGCCAACGGCGCTGCAGCCGTTTCAGCGGCTTGATCCGGCGCGGCGGGTTGGTGGTCACGGGGGGCTGGGGCTGCCGATCGCCCAGCAGGCTGCCCGTGCCTGCGGCGGGGAGCTGGTGCCATTGACGTCTGTGCCGCCGTCACTGCAGTCCATTGGACTGCGCTGGGGTGTGGCCCTGCAGGCAGAAAGATCTGGTCACAAACTCAGTGGTCCCGAGTTGCACTCCAGTCAGGAGTGTTGAGGAGGCTGAGGGTGTTGTTCCCGGGTTGTTCCCAACCCGATCCCGCCATGAGAGTGCACGTCCCGATCGCCCCGGCCCTGCTGGGACTGGCCCTGATCCAGGCCCCTACGGCCCTGCTGGCCCAGCAGGGCCCTGTGCCCGGCTCGCGCCTGACCCCCCAGCAGAGGCAGCAGCTCTTTCCGCAGCAGAAGCAGCTGTGGCTGCAGCAATCCCGTGCCCGCATCAGCTCGCTGCAGACCGCTGAGCGCTGCGTGCAGGCGGCCCAGACCCCCGATGCGTTGATGGACTGTCTGCAGCGCGAACGCCAGAGCAACATGCGTCTGCGTCGCAGTCACTGGGCTGAGATGCGCGCCCTGTACAGCCGTTACGGCATTCAGCTGCCAGAGCAGAAGAAGCGCTACGGCGGACCGGGTGCCCCCGGCGCGCAAGCCGGGGGCGACGTCTGAGCTGACCCTCAGGCCTCGTCGAGGGCGGCCACGCCGGGCAGCACCTTGCCTTCGAGCAGCTCGAGGCTGG
>CAZJIF010000040.1:0-1251 GCA_964546045.1 uncultured Klebsiella sp.
GCGACGACGTGCGTGAACGGGTCGAGGCGCTCGATTCAGGCGCCGACGACTACCTGACCAAACCGTTTTCGCTGGAGGAACTGCTGGCGCGCGTGCGGGCCCGGCTGCGGCGCACCGCCCTGGCCGACGGTCCGGGCGACGAGCTGGTGCTGGCCGATCTGATCGTGCGGCCGGCCAGCCGCGACGTGAGCCGGGGTGGTGAACCCATCCACCTGACCGCCAAGGAATTTGATCTGCTGGTGTTGTTGTTGCGCCAGGCCCAGCAGGTGATCAGCCGCGACACGATCTTCGCGGCGCTGTGGGGTGACCAGGTGGTCGGCGACGACAACCTGCTTGATGTCTATGTGCGTCACCTGCGCCGCAAACTCGAACGCAGCGGCGCGCCCACGTTGATTCAGACCGTGCGCGGCGTCGGCTTCATGCTCAAGCCCGGCCCGCCCAGAAGCCGTTAATCTGGCTTAGCAAACTCCATTTCAGCAGCAGAAATGGCGGTTCTGGATCGCTTTCTGCAGCCTCCGGCGGGCAGCTTCTTCCTGTTCGGTCCCCGCGGGACGGGCAAATCAACCTGGCTGGCCCAGGCCTTTGCCGATGCCCTGCGTCTCGATCTGCTGGCTCACGCCCGCCGCAGACGCAGCTGAAAGTCGGCGCCGCCGCCGGGGGCTGGCTCCACCTGCACCGTGCCGCCCATGGCCTCGATCAGCAGCCGCACCACCGACAGGCCGATGCCGCTGCCGCGGGTATCAGCGGCCGCCTCACCGCGCACAAAGCGATCAAAGATGCGCTCCCGTTCGTGGTGCGCCACGCCGGGGCCGTGATCGCGCACATGCAGCACCAGGGCGTTGGGCTCAGCGGCGGCGCTCAGCTGCACCGGGCGGGGCGACGGGCTGTAGCGCAGCGCGTTGTCGATCAGGGCGGCCAGGCACTGCTGCAACCGGTCGGGATCGGCCATCGCCAGGGGCAGGGCCCCGGCGCCATCCCCGCCGAGCAGTTGCAAGCGGCCATGGCTGCTGGCGACCAGCCGTTCAAAGCTCTCAAAAAGGGCGTCATCCAGGCTCAGGGACTGCAGATTGAGATTGAGCCGACCCGCATCACGGCGGGCCAGATCCAACAAATCGCTCACCAGCAGCCCCATGCGGTGGGCTTCGGCCGTGATCAGCTGCAGCGAGGCCAGGGCCTCGGCCGTTGTGCCCAGACCTGCCTGCCGGCGCAGACTCTGGGCATGGCCCGAAATCAAGGTGATCGGTGTGCGCA
>CAZJIF010000040.1:1351-15189 GCA_964546045.1 uncultured Klebsiella sp.
GCGATCAGCAGCAGTTGGACCAACTGCTCGCTGTGCACCGAAGCCGTCACGTTCTGGCGCACCCTGAGCGAGCGCGGTGTGCCGTCGGGGCCGACGGGCAGCGGGCTGACGCTGACCAGCCAGGTCTGGCCATCGGTGTGGGTCAACTGGGGCACCAACTGGCGATGGCCGGGCACGGTCTCGACCGCCAGTCCCGGCAGGGGGCGGTGCGGATGCGGGCCGACGCTGGCGGTCAACTGCCCCACCAGATCCTGGTGGGAGCGCACGCGCTGAACGCCGGCCAAGGCCTGGTTGAGCACCAGCAGCAGGGTGTACCCGGCCAGCACCGCCAGCAGCGAGGTGGACTGCAGCCACACCCGCAGCGACGGCAGGGGACGCACCCCATGGGGGCGAGCAGGAGAAGGCGCCACAACCGCAAGGACAGAGGCGGAATTTTCAGGGAGTTTTCAGGAACCCCTCACCCAGACAACGCTGACAGCCTGCAACACATCAGACACAGTGATGTCGCACATTGCATTGTCCCGATGCATTCCAAGACCCTTGTCGGACTGCTGCGCGCAGCCCGCACCCGCAACAGCTCTCGCCGCAAAGGTCAGAGCGGCTTCACGCTCGTTGAACTGCTGATTGTTGTCGTGATCATCGGCATCCTGTCGGCTGTTGGTGTTCCGGCATATTTGAATCAAGCTGGCAAGGCAAGGGCAAAAGCCGCAGAAAGTGCTGCAATGTCGGCAGCTCGCGCTTGTGCGGCCCTGCAAATCACAGGAGAAACCGCCTCATTTGTACGTCCCTCTACCGTCACGGCCGGCAGCACCTGTGGTGACACATCAGCCGCAAGAACTTTCACAAGCAATCAATCAGACATCACAACACAAGCAGTAGCCACAATCGCTTCAAGCGGGGAGGTCAGCCTAACGACTTCTGCCGCCCCATAAAACGACAACAAGTTAAAGCGGACCAGAGTCCAACAACATCATCACTCTGGTTCGCATTCAGGCAAAAGTCCGCAGCGGAAGCACGATCCCCTAGCCAACGATCAGCAAGGAGACAAATATGGGACGAGCAAATTCAAAGCGTCGTCAAAACGTGCTTCCCGGACCACTTAGAAAAAACAAATACTCCAAGGTATCTAATGAAAATTTCAATGGTTATTCCCTCCCCCTTGTTGTCGCCGCGGCCTTAATCCTGATCGCGGGCACGGCCGTGTTTGCCAACCGGGCCGGCATGGGGCTGTTGAGCTCAATCTTTCAAAACCAGAGCTGGGAGGCCAAGGAAGCCGCTGAGATCGGCATGACCCAGATCATCAGCGAGCTCAACAAGGAGACCAACCGCTACCTGATGGTCAAGCGGCCGGGAGACAACAACGGCATCTGGACGAGCAGCAGCAACCCGTTTGTGGCCGCAACACGCACGAACCCCTGCACAGGCGCCACGGAACCCAGCTACGCCAACCTCGATGCGCGAACCGGAGCCTCCACCGCAGCCGACAGCAGCTACGGAACCTGGTACATCCAGGAGAGCGGCGAGATCACCCGCACACGGGGCAATGCAATCAGAGGCTTCAGGCTGACGGCCGTGACCCGGCAGGAGATCACCAGCACGGGCAGCCCACTGAACGTGTATCAGAACCGTCCGTCAGGAACGGGCCAGCTGGTTCTGCGGGTCCAGGGGCTGGTGCTCCGTGGCTCTACCGAAGTGGCCAGCGCTGATCTGGAAAAAGAATTCGAACTTGTTCCCAAATGTTGCAAGGTGTCTTTTGGTGCCGCGCACGGAGGGCTGGATTACGGCATCAACCGAACCACCAATGAGTCGATCTGCCTCAACAGCGCCAGCAGCCTGGGGCTGGGCCTGATCGCTGGCGCCGGCCTGGAGGGAGGGTCGATGAAGTTGATCGGCTCGACCACAGTCGAGGACACGAACAACAACGATGTCAGCCCAGTGATCTGCATCGTCGCGCCCAACACCACCTGCAAAGACGAGGGAAACACCACCACCGAGGTAGCCAGGGTGGACATGACCCTGCCACCGGTCAGGACCTACAGCGCGGCATTCAACGAAGCCGACGCCAAGAAAGGATCCGGTGCATCCCTGACCCCCAAGGAGCTGGTGGAATGTTCCGCCACAACGCTCAGAACAGGAACAGGCAAGGACCGCGTCGAGTCTCCGGCCAGTTCCTGCCCCAGCAACGCCACAGAAATCGAAACAAGCAGCGCTGACAGGCTGACCAATTTCGCCTACTGCGCTGACAGCTCGCTGTCCAGCTGCGGCATTACCGTCATCAATGGCGGCGTCAGCCAGGCGAAGCTTCCCAGCAACTGCGTGATCAGCGCAGATAATGCAACATTGCACTGCAACATCAGCCAATTGTCTTACACCAACATGGTGTTCGCCACTGGAAGTAGAAAGGTGGTTCTGTATTTCCCCAACAGCAATCCCAGGGTGAACCAGAACGTGGTGCAACCCGTGACCGGCAATGCCCAGCTCAAACAATGCACCACCATTGCCAGTCAGCTCTCCAGCCTGAGCCAGGCGGAAAGCTGCGGCTCGGCCAGCGGCAAGGACGTCACCCGTCTGACCCTGTTCGGCTGCGCCATCAACAGCTGTGGCCCCCAGACCGTGACCCTGCGCGGCAACAACAGCACTGTTGGCCTGTTCAGCTATTTCCCCGAAGGCGACATGCAACTCAACGGCACACCCACCTACGAGGGTGTGATGTGGGGCAAGACCGTCAATGCCGTTGGCACAGCCAATTTCGTGATCCCGGCGGCCGGCCTGACCTCAGTGTTTGAAATGATGGGCATGCTGCTCAATAACGAAAGCACAGGATCCACCAACTACGGACTGCTGGCCTTCGACTTTGTAGCCCGAGCCACGAACCGCTATCGCTGGCTCTGATGCAGGCAGCCAGGGCAAGAGCACAACGTTCAACGCAGCAGGCCGGCGGCTTCAGCCTGGTCGAAATGATGATGGCCGCCGTGCTGATGGTGATTGCCACCATCGGCACAGTCGGCATGTTCAACTACGGCATCAGTCAGAACAGCAGCTCGCGCGGCAAACAGGAGGAACAATCGGCGATCAGCGAAGACGTGGCTGACATCCAGCGCATCAATGATCGCTACACCTGCAGCAATGAGCAAGCCTGTGCTGTCGCCACCAGCGACCCTGGCGAAAACAGTTATTACCCAACCGGTCCCAGCCCCTCATCGCCTTTCAATGCAGCCTGCCTCAATGGCACGTTGCTCGACAATTTGATCGACACGATCACAACCACGCCAACACCCACTGCCTTTAGCAGGCTGGGGATCAGCAGGTCTGTCAGCGTCAGCATCCCAAGTGACGGCCGCTACAACCGCTACACCGTCACCTGGAGCAACAGGGCCAGAACACGCCTGCGGCAAATCACCTTGGTGCCGACTGTGGCGGGATGGTGTCCATGAAGGGGCGCCCCCTGCCGGTGCCCCCTGGGCAACAGGGTCTGTCCCTGCCCGAACTGATGGTGGTGGTGACGATCATCGGCATCCTGCTAAGCGTCAGCATCGACAGCGGCCTTAAGGAATGGCGGCGCGAAAAGGTCAACAAGGTCGCCATTGAATTGGCCGGTTGGCTCGAGAACGCACGCCGGGCCGGTCTGCGCGCCGATGGCTGCACCATCAGCTTCGTCACGGGCACCCTCAATGATGGAGGCACCCTGGCAACAGCCAGCTGCATGCCGAGCTGGCCGCTGGTGATCAACAGCAACAACAGCGCCATTCGCTACAGCATCACCGCCACCAGCCCAAGCTTCAGCTTTACGCCGCGGGGCACGCGGTCCCCCAGCAGCAGCGACATCACGATCAGCCTGGCGCTCAGTCCTGATGAGGGCATCGGCCGCTGTGTCGCCATTCAGGGACTGCTGGGGATCGTTAGCCCGGGCAAGGTCGTCAACGGCAGCTGTGTGCTGGATCAACGCTTCTGAATCCCCCGCCTGCACCCATCCGCCCATGCACCAGCCGCTCCGACTGAACCAGCTCCGCAAAAACCAGCACGGTTACACCTTGGTGGAGCTGCTGATGGTGGTCGTCATCGGCAGCGTGCTGATGATCGGCACCGCCTCGATGCTGATCTCGCACATTCAGTCGTCCGCGAGAATGGAGGGGCTGATGCGCTTGCAGGAAGCCTGGAGCCGGATTCAGTTCCTGCTGGATCAGGAGATCCAAGAGGCACGCATCGAACCGGGGTCACCGGCGAGCGTGACCTGCAGCAGCCTCACCCTGAAGGTGCCCAATCCAACGGGCTCGGACGGTCAGATCACCTACAGCCGCAGCACCGATGGTGTTTTGAAACGGTCCGGTCCCAGTGTGAATGCCGATGGCACGCTCAATTTTTCCCTGCAGGCCGACAACGAAACCGTGATGCGTGGCGTCACCAGCTTCTGCCCCACCACCAGTGATGGCAGGGTCACCTACACCCTGGGGCTGAGCGATCCCAGCGGCGTCACGTATCAAAACCAGAGCAACCCCTCGGGCGCCCGTGGCAAAACGCGCATCATTGATTAACCCCCCTGAACCGCACCAGCTCCGATTGGGCCTGGGAGCCTTGCTGGCCTGTGCCCTGCTGCTGGGCGCCTGTGGATCGCCCGAACGCCGTCGCCTGAGCGCCGAAGGCAAAAAGCTCTGTCTCGAGCGGGTCGCCCAGGTCGAACCGGGCACGCCCCTGGAGGCCAAACGCGCGTTGTACCGAGGCTGTCTCAAAACGATCGAAGCCGAGCGGGCGCAGGGCGAAGCCGCAGGCACCCGCGAAACCCTGCAGGCGCAGCAACGCCAGGCAGCGGCCATCCGCAGTGCTGAAGCCGGCTGGGCCAGCGACGGGGACAGGCTGATTCATTGCCGCCTGTACCAGCAGCCGATCATCGCTGCCGAACGCGAGCGGCTCCAGGCGTTGGCACCGGTGATGACACTCAGCCGCCAGTACGGGGTCAACAGCCCCCAGGCCCAGGAGGCCAATGCCCTCTACCAGCAACGGGTCGCTGAACTGGAACGGTTGATCCCGCCGGCGATGCGCAAAGGGGAGCCCCTGCTGCCCAATGCCGTTCAGAGGTTCGTGCGCTGCGATCCGAGCGATTTTGCAGCCAACTGAACGCCCAACGGCTCGGGGGATCAGTCCTGAGGCGTATCGAATTCGACCCCGAACACCTGAATCAACGGGTGGGGTTCAACCCAGCGCACCGTGGCCCAGTGGCTGGTCGTGCTGGCGTTGGTCTGCACCGTGATCTCGCAGCGATCCCCCTGTTGCACCGGTTTGTCGGCAAAGCCGGCCAGGCGCATGCCGCTGCGACTGACGTCGAGGATCTCGGCCACCAGCAGATCAGTGGCGCTGCCATGAAGCAGCCGCACCTCAGCCCGCGCCTGTTCGGGCAGAGGTTTGCGACGCTCCTCGCGGCGCACGCTGTTGAGCATCTCAGCGCGCTGCAGCAGCACGTCATGCGCAGCCAGGGGGTCGCTTGGTAGATCCGGCTGGGCCATGGTTTCAGACCACCTGGCCGCAACTTAGCGGCGACGGGTTATAGCGGCGATGGCTTATGCCGACCCTGGCGGCAGCGGCAGCAGGCGCTGGTGGGTCAGCAGCTGGCTGGACTGGCCAGGCAACGGCAACTGCTGCCGCAACTCGACCCGCAGGGTGCCGGGCCCCTGCTGCAGGGCGAGCGCGCCACCACTGGCCAATCCATCCAGCACCACCCGGTTGAGGGCCAGACCCTGGCTGGGACTGCCGTCGAGCCCAAAGGCCGGGCCGCAGCGCATCAGCACCCGACCGCGCCAGATCGGCTCGGGCGCCGAACCGACGCTGTAGGTGATCGGCCCCTCGGCAGTCAGGAGATGCAGCAGCACAGTCCGCCCGGCCAGGTTGCAGGCGGCGCCCTGGCCAGCTGGCCCGGCGCTAGAGGCCACAGTGCTGGCCCGCTGCACATCGCTGCGCAGCAGCGCCAGCGCCCGCTCGGCTGCCTGCCGCTCGCGCAGCAGACGCGCCAGCCGCTGGCCGTTCTGCCCCTCGGCCAACACGCTTTGCAGCATCAAGGCACAGAGACCAAGGCCCAGGCCAAAGGCCAGCAGCAGCTCGAGCAGGGAAAACCCCGCCGATGGCTGGCGGCAGGGGCGCCAACGGGTCGACAGCATGGACAGATACCTCACAGCGAAGGATCGACAACGCAGTCGCTGCTGCGTGGTTTGGCCCCGGGGGGCGCCTGGCTGCGACCGGTGCGCACCACACCCAACGGCAACGACACCACCAGGCACCGTTGCAGCTCGCTGCCGGCGGCTGCAACCACCACCGTGCCGCCATCGAGCAACAGCCCGTTGCTGGCGATGCGCAGCGGACCGGGCAGGTTGTGGCTGACCTGCACCTGGTGCTGCAGCGACGCGGCCCCGACGCGGCAGGGCGGCAGCTCACTGGCGGGGTCCTGGCTCCAACCCTGGGGGGTCAGTTCGAGGGCGCAGGGGCTGCCTGCCGTCTCGGCGCTGCTGCGGGCCTGCTCCAGGTCCACCGCCAGCTGCCGCGCTGCGGCCTCGACCCGGGTGCGCGCCAGTGAGCGGCCCACACCACCCATGCCCACTGTGGCCATCAACCCCAGCACCAGGACCGCCACCAGCAGCTCGGGCAGGGTCATGCCACGGCTGCCGGCTTCAGAGCGCCGCATCGCGGGTCTCCTGCCCCGAGGCGACGCCGGGACCACACAAGCCGGCAGCTGCTGGGCTGTACCAGCGCTGCCGCTGCAGGCCGCCCTCGCTGACCAGGGTCAACTGCACCTGGGCGCTGGCGGGCACCAGGCTGAGCTGGCGCCCCAGGCCCGCCTGCACGGGCGGCAAGGTGGCGGCCAGCTGGCTGTGCAGCCGCTGCGCGGCAATGCCGCAATCGGAATCCCAGGCGGCATCAGCCTGGTGCAGCAGGGCAGCCGCCGCCAGGAACTGGGCTTCGATCTGCTCGTGCTGCAGTCCGAGGCGACGTCCCTGGGTCATCGCCTCGGCACTGGAGGCGCCCATCTGGGCTGCACCGCCGCAGGCGCCCAGAAACAGCGCCGAAGCCACAACCACTTCGATCAGGTTCATGCCCGCACCCCCCGCAGGCCCAGCTCCTGCACCGCCGTCACCTGCAGCTGCTGGGCGGCCTCGCCCGCCGGCGCCAGGCCCAGCCGGTAAGCGGCACGCCAGGGGCGATCACCCGTGAGTTGAAGCTCCAGCTCCGCACTCCATGGGGCCGCCGCTGCCGCCGGCCGGTAGGCCGCAATCCGGTAGCCCTGGCCATCCACCTGACCCTGTTGCAACGCCGCGACCTGATCCGCTCCCAGACCGCAGCTGGGTGCGACCGCGTCCCAATCGGCCAGCTCAACGGCCAACAGGCAGTTGGCCTGCGTTGCCAGGGCGGCGACCTGCTGCTGGGCGGCCGAGGCCAGCATGTCTTCGCGCTGCAGCTGGCGCTGCTGCTCAGCCACGCGCACCCGACTCTGCAGGGCCAGCAGCTGCAGCGAGCCGCTGCTCACCAACAGCAACAGCGACCCTCCCAGGGCGATCGGCAGGGCAAAGCCATTGCGCGGGCGACGGCCAAAACGATGGCAAGACAAGGCTCGGGGCAGCACTCGGGGCATGGGCGGGATCTCCCGCAGTGGGACCCCGGGAGTGTTCCCACCCGCATCCGCAGCCCTACTGATTCAGCTTGAGCACGGCCATGAAGGCCTCCTGGGGCACCTCCACCTTGCCCATGGCCTTCATGCGCTTCTTGCCCTTGGCCTGCTTCTGCAGCAGTTTCTTCTTGCGGGAAATGTCGCCGCCGTAGCACTTGGCCAACACGTCCTTGCGCATGGCGCTGATGCTTTCTGAGGCGATCACCCGGCTGCCGATCGCCGCCTGAATCGGGATCTTGAATTGCTGACGGGGGATCAGCTCCTTGAGCTTCTCCACCAGGCCCTAGCCGACGTTGTAAGCCTTGTCGCGGTGCACGATCGTGGTCAACGGATCGGCCTTCTCGGCATTGATCAGCACATCGAGGCGCACCAGCTCGTTCTTGCGGTAGCCGATCAGGCTGTACTCCATCGAGGCGTAGCCCTTGGTGCGGGACTTCATCTGGTCAAAGAAGTCGGTCACCACCTCGGCCAGGGGCATCTCGTAATGGAGGGTGACCCGGTCGGTGGTGATGTACTTCATGTCGATGAACTCCCCGCGCCGTTCCTGGCACAGCTCCATCAACGTGCCGTTGTAGGTGTTGGGGGTGTAGATCTCGAGCTTGACGTAAGGCTCCTCGATCGATTCGCGCTTCTGCGGGTCGGGCAGGGTGGCCGGATTGTCGACCATCAATGTGCTGCCATCGAGCATGTTGACCCTGTAGATCACCGATGGGGCGGTGACGATCAGATCCAGGTTGTATTCGCGCTCGAGCCGCTCCTGCACGATCTCCATGTGCAGCAGACCCAGGAAACCGCAGCGGAAGCCGAAGCCCATGGCACTGCTGGTTTCCGGCTCGTACTTCAGGGCCGCATCACTGAGGGTGAGCTTGTCGAGCGCCTCGCGCAGGTCGGGGTACTGGTCGGCGTCGGTGGGGAACAGGCCGCAGAAGACCATCGGCTTGGCCTCCGTGTACCCCGGCAGCGGCGCAGCCGCGGGGGCGTTGACCAGGGTGATCGTGTCGCCGACGCGGGCATCGGCGACCGCCTTGATCGAGGCAGCCAGATACCCCACCTCTCCGGCATGCAGGCTGTCGACCTGGCGCTGATCCGGTGCCATCACGCCGACTTCGTCCAGCTCGTAGGTCTTGCCGCTGGCCATCAGCAGCACCTTGTCTTTGCGGGCGACCGTGCCGCTGATCACGCGGAAATAGACGATCACGCCGCGGTAGGCGTCGTAATAGCTGTCAAAAATCAGCGCCTTAAGCGGTTCGTTGACCAGGTCTTTCGGCGGTGGCACACGCTCCACCACGGCCTCCAGGATCTCAGGCACACCAAGCCCCGTCTTGGCCGAGCAGGCGATCGCCTTGGAACAGTCGAGACCGATGATGGCTTCGATCTCTTCCTTGATGCGGTCGGGGTCGGCACCGGGGAGATCGATCTTGTTGAGCACCGGAATGATCTCCAGATCGTTCTCCAGCGCCAAATACACATTGGCCAGGGTCTGGGCCTCGACCCCCTGGCTGGCATCAACCACCAGCAGGGCACCCTCACAGGCCTGCAACGAGCGGCTCACCTCGTAACTGAAATCGACGTGACCGGGGGTGTCGATCAGGTTGAGGATGTAGTGCTCACCGTCCGGGGCGGTGTACTCCATGCGCGCGGCCTGGAGCTTGATCGTGATCCCCCGCTCACGCTCCAGGTCCATGTTGTCGAGGAACTGCTCCTGCATGTCGCGGGCGGCGACGGTGCCGGTGTCTTGCAACAGCCGATCGGCCAGGGTCGATTTGCCGTGGTCGATGTGGGCAATGATGCAGAAATTGCGGATCCTGGAGGCGGGGACGTCGGTCATGGACCGATCCTAAAGACGAGCCCCTGATTTCCATGCCCAACCCCTGGCTGCTGCTGCTGGCGGCGATCGCCTGCGAAGTGATCGGCACCTCGTTCCTCAAGCTGTCTGCCGGCATGACCCGCCCGGGTCCGACCCTGCTGGTCCTGACGGCTTACGGCTGTTCGATGCTGTTGGTGTCCAAAGTGGTGCAGCGCATCCCCCTGGGGATCACCTATGCCCTGTGGAGCGGCATCGGCATCCTGGCGATCGTGTTGGTGGGCGTGATGGCCTACAAGCAGATCCCCACCCCCGGCCAGCTGGTGGGCATGGCGCTCATCGCCGGCGGGGTTGTGATCGTGAACCTCAGCGGCAGTCTCCACGGCTGATGCCATCGATGTTTCTAAGGTGAAGGGAGAACGTCCTCTCTTTTCATGAGCAGCGAAACTGCCACCGGCGACGCCGGCACTGCGGCCAGCGCAACCGTCGACGACTCCCGTGCCCTGACCCTCGAGAACGTGGAACGCACCCTCGATGAGCTGCGCCCCTACCTGATGGCCGATGGCGGCAACGTCGAAGTGGTTGAGATCGACGGTCCGATCGTCAAAGTGCGGCTCCAGGGCGCCTGCGGCAGCTGCCCCAGCAGCACCATGACCCTGAAGATGGGCATCGAGCGCAAACTGCGCGAAGCCATCCCCGAAGTGGCCGAAGTCGTCCAGGTGCTCTGAACCCCTCCCCTTAGGCTGCCGCCACCTCCTTGCCCCCTCTGGCCCCGTGCTCGACCAGCGGCTGTTGCGCGACAACCCTGAGCTGATCGCCGCTCAGCTGGCACGCCGTGGAATCACGGTCGATCTGAGCGGGATCCAGCTGGTGGCCAGGCAGGAGCGCGACCTGGAGCAGCAGCGCAGCGAGCTGCAGGCCGAAGGCAACCGCATCGGCAAACAGGTGGGGCAGCTGATCCAGGGTGGGGCGGCGCCCGCCAGCCCCGAGGTGCAACACCTACGCGACAGCGGCAACCGCATCAAACAGCAGGTGGCCGTCCTCGAAGACGAAGAAAAGGCGCTTGAACTCCGCCTGCGCGAGCAACTGCTCACCCTGCCCAATCTGCCCTCGGTCGACACGCCTGACGGCCGTGATGAACGGGACAACATCGAAGTCCTGCGCTGGGGCGAGCCGCGTCTGAGCGAGCCCGGAAACAACCTTGAGGAGCACTGGCAGATCGCCGAGCGGTTGGGCCTGTTTGAAAGCGAGCGCTCGGTGCGCATCGCCCAGAGCCGCTTCGTGACCCTGATGGGAGCCGGAGCGCGCCTCGAACGGGCGCTGATCAGCTTCATGCTCGATCTCCACGGGCGCAAGGGCTACCGGGAAGTGCTGCCGCCGATCCTGGTCAACAGCGCCAGCCTCACCGGATCGGGCCAACTGCCCAAATTTGCCGAGGAAAGCTTTCGCTGCGCCGACGATGACCTCTGGCTCACCCCCACGGCCGAGGTGCCGGTGACGTCGCTCCACCGCGGTGAGGTGATACCCGCCGAGCAGCTGCCGCTCAAATACGTGGCCTACACGCCGTGCTTCCGCCGCGAAGCCGGCAGTTATGGCCGCGACACCCGCGGGTTGATCCGCCTTCACCAGTTCAACAAGGTGGAGCTGTACTGGTTCTGCCATCCGGACCATTCGGCGGAGGCGCACCAGCAGATCACCGCCGACGCCGAAGCGGTGCTGCAGGCCCTGCAGCTGCCCTACCGCAAGATCGAACTCTGCAGCGGTGACCTGGGCTTTTCGGCGGCACGCACCTACGACCTGGAGGTGTGGCTGCCGGGAGCGGCGGCCTACCGCGAGATCTCAAGCTGCAGTATCTGCGGCGACTTTCAGGCGCGTCGCAGCAGCATCCGCTGCAAGGACGGCAAGACAACGCAGCTGCTGCACACCCTCAACGGCAGCGGTCTGGCGGTGGGTCGCACCATGGCCGCCCTGCTGGAAACGGGACAACAGAGCGATGGCACGGTGTTGCTGCCCGACGTCCTGGCTCCGTATTTCGGCGCTGACCGGATCCAGGCTCCACAATGAACACCGGCGCGCGGACTGCGGCATGGGTGTACTGAGCGCACTGGCAATTTTGGCTGGCCTGATCGTCGTCCACGAAACCGGACACTTTCTGGCCGCCACCCTGCAGGGCATCCGGGTCAGCAGCTTCTCGATCGGTTTTGGCCCGGTGCTGCTTGAACGCCAGGTGCGTGGCGTTCAGTTTGCACTCCGTGCCATTCCCCTGGGTGGCTTCGTCGGCTTCCCCGATGACGACGACGACAGCACGGTGGCTGCCGACGACCCCGATCTGCTGCGCAACCGCCCCCTGCCCCAGCGGGCCCTGGTGATTGCAGCCGGTGTTCTGGCCAACCTGCTGCTCGCCTGGCTGGTGCTGGTGTCCCAAGGTATTGCCGTTGGCATTCCAAGCGGTTTCAGTGCCACGCCTGGCGTGCTCGTCAGCGGCGTGCAGCCCGAGCAGCCAGCAGCCATGGCGGGCCTGATGCCAGGCGACCGCATCACCGCCCTGGCAGGCCACCCGCTCGCCGGTGGCCAAGAGGCGGTCAGCGAGCTGGTGGCTCTGATTCAGGAGGCTCCAGAGCGCATGCTGACCCTTGGCGTCGAGCGCGATGGTCGGACCCTGACGCTGCAACTGACCCCAGAGGGACGGGATGGGACCGGCCATATCGGAGCCCAGCTCCAACCGAACGGCAGCGAAACGTACCGACCGGCTAGGGGCCCGCTGGATGTGCTGCACCAGGCCAACCACGACTGGCGCGTGCTGATCCAACGCACCGTGAGCGGCTTTGTCACCCTGTTCACCCATTTCGGTGAAACCGCAGGCCAGATCTCAGGACCAGTCAAGATCGTCGAGATGGGTGCAGCGCTCGCCCAGCAGGGCGGGGCCAGCCTCTACGTCTTTACAGCCCTGATCTCGATCAACCTGGCCGTACTCAACGCCCTGCCCCTGCCCCTGCTCGACGGCGGCCAGATGGTGCTGCTGCTGCTGGAAGGGGTTCGCGGCCGCCCCCTGCCAGAACGGTTCGAACTGGCCTTTGCCCAATCGGGCTTCGTTTTTCTGGTGGGCCTCAGCCTGGTACTGATCGTCAAGGACACCAGCCAGCTGGCCGTGGTGCAGCAGCTGCTGGGCCGTTAAACCGCATCGGCCTGACCCGGCCCAGCCAACAGGTAAACTGAATACCTAAATCTCAAGACCAAACGAGCCGGATGGCCAAGAAGTCGATGATCGCGCGCGACGTCAAGCGCAAAAAGATGGTCGATCGGTTTGCTGCCAAGCGTGCAGCCCTGAAGGCAGCCTTCGAGTCAGCAGCCGACCCGATGGAGCGTCTTGAGATCCACCGCAAGATCCAGGCCCTCCCTCGCAACAGCGCACCCAGCAGACTGCGCAACCGCTGCTGGGCCACTGGCAAGCCGCGTGGCGTGTATCGCGATTTCGGCCTGTGCCGCAACCAGCTGCGTGAGCGAGCCCACAAAGGCGAACTGCCTGGCGTGGTCAAATCCAGCTGGTGATCAGCAACGTTGAGGCACCACCAGTTCCACCCAAAGGCGTCCGTAGGGACGCCTTTTTTTGTGCTTGGGCCCATGAGGCACAGGCGATCGAGGGAGAGACCAGCGTTGGCCATACCAACAAGCCTGAAAAAAGACCAAAGTCCGCCGAGCACTGGGCATCGAGTGCGAGAATGGTTAATGAAGTCAAATGGACATAAAGCCCAGTGCAAGGACAGACTCAGTCGATCTCCTTCGATGGTCGGGAGATCCGACTGACCACAGGCCGCTTCGCTCCCCAGGCTGGGGGTGCGGTCATGGTCGAATGCGGTGACACCGCCGTTCTGGTGACCGCCACCCGCTCTGGTGGTCGCGAAGGAATCGATTTCCTGCCGCTGATCTGCGATTACGAAGAAAGGCTGTACGCCGCAGGACGCATTCCCGGCAGCTTCATGCGTCGCGAGAGCCGTCCACCCGAGCGGGCCACCCTGATCGCTCGCCTGATCGACAGGCCGATGCGGCCCCTGTTTCCCAGCTGGATGCGCGACGACCTGCAGATCGTTGCAACATGCTTGTCATTGGATGAACGGGTACCGCCCGACGTGCTGGCCGTGACTGGTGCATCGGTGGCAACCCTGCTGGCAAAAATACCGTTCCACGGTCCGATGGCCGCAGTGCGCGTCGGCCTGCTGGGTGATGACTTCGTGCTCAATCCCAGCTATCGCGAAATTGAGCGCAGTGAACTGGACCTGGTGGTGGCCGGTACACCCGCTGGCGTGATCATGGTCGAGGCAGGTGCAAACCAACTGCCCGAGCAGGACGTGATCGAGGCGATCGACTTCGGCTACGAAGCGGTCAGCG
>CAZJIF010000041.1:0-14072 GCA_964546045.1 uncultured Klebsiella sp.
GCTGCGCTCGCCCGAGACTTCGATCACCTCGCCCTGGAAGTCCTTGAACGGACCGGCGGTCACCAGGATCTGATCGCCCTCGGCCAGATCGACCTTGACGACAGGCTTCTTCTCGGCAGCACGCTTGAAAATGCGATCCACCTCCTGACGGCTGAGGGGCCGGGGCTTGATGTGACCGCGCGCCTTGCCGGTGGCGCGGCGCTCCTCGGCACCAACGAAGTTGATGACGTTGGGGGTGCTGCGCACCGCCATCATCGTGTCCTCATCGAGGACCATGCGCACCAGCACATAACCAGGAAAGACCTTTTCCTCGATCGACTGACGGCTGCCGTCCTTCTTGAGCTTGACGCCGGGGGTCTGGGGGATCTCAATCTCCAGAATCCGGTTGTCGACCCCAAGGGTCACGGCCCGCTGCTCGAGGGTGGCCTTGACCTTCTTCTCACAGCTGGAGGCCACCTGCACCGCGTACCAACGGGCGACCTGGGGGGCTTCAGCAGCAGCGACTTCGGCGCCCGCGGTTTCGGGCATGGGGGCATCCAGGACAGCGACCGCATCCCCGAGCACCTCAGGCGTTTGAGGAGCGTCGAGGGGCTCGTCGCTCTCCAGCGGGAGATCAGGGAAGGACTCAGTCACGGATGAATCGGGGGAGGAAAGCACAGCAGACGGGAGACGACCGAACGGTCGTTCAACGGAACACCTGAACGGCCATCCAGCCGTAGAACCGATCAACGGCGGCGATCGCCGCAGCCGAGAGGCCCACCATCAGGATGACGGCCACCGATTCGCTGAACAGCTGGGCCCGGCTTGGCCAGACCACCTTGCGCAGCTCGGCGAGGGTGGCCGGCACAAACCCTGCTGGCGCATCGCTGGCGAGCTGGGGCTCGGACGACGGCTGCTGGGGCTGGCCCGTTGGGGCCGTGCTCGATTGGGTGTCGGGTTGGATGTCGGTGTCCACGGGCGCTCACGCACCGGCGCGTTCGCGCGTACCGGCAAACGGTCACCCTACCGGATGCACCCCCGCACCAGCCACAGCAGTGAACTGCAGTGGAGCCTGGGGCGTCTCGCCGGGCTCGACCCGCACCAGCCCGGCCTGGGCAAACCGCTCTTCGAGCAGCGCCGTGGCCAGCGGATTCTCGATCATGCGCCGCAACACACGCCGCAGCGGCCTGGCCCCGTATTCGGGCTCGTAGCCCTGGCGCGCCAGCGCTGTCACCACGCCGGGGTCGACCTCAAGCCCCAACTGCTGGTCGGCCAACAGAGCGGCCAGTTCGGCCAGCTGTAGACGCACGATCCGCTCGAGATCCGCCGCCGCGAGGGGACGAAAGCGAATCACCTCATCAATCCGGTTCAGAAATTCTGGCCGGAACTGCCGGGCCAGGGCGTTCTCAACGGCGGCCTCGAGTGCCGCATCGGCCTCCGGGCCAGGGTCGCGGCGCACGTGCTCGAGGATCGCCTGGCTGGCCAGGTTGCTGGTCATGATCACCACCGTGTTGCGGAAATCAACCGTGCGCCCCTGGGAATCGGTCAGGCGGCCGTCATCCAGCACCTGCAGCAGCAGGTTGAACACCTCGGGGTGGGCCTTTTCCACCTCATCGAGCAGCAGCACGGCATAGGGGCGCCGGCGCACGGCCTCGGTCAGCTGCCCACCCTCCTCGTACCCCACATAACCGGGCGGCGCCCCCACCAGGCGGGCCACGGCGTTGCGCTCCATGAACTCGCTCATGTCGAGCCGCACCAGGGCCTCTTCCTCGTCGAACAGGGACGCGGCCAGGGCCTTGGCCAGCTCGGTCTTGCCGACGCCGGTGGGCCCCAGAAACAGGAACGACCCCACCGGCCGGCGGGGCGACTGCATGCCCGCCCGGGCACGCCGGATCGCCGCCGCCACAGCGGTCACCGCCTCGGCCTGACCGACCACTCGCTCGCCCAGGTGCTGTTCGAGCTGCAGCAGCTTGCTGCGCTCGCCGGCCAGCAACCGCTGCACGGGAATGCCGGTGGAGCGTGCGACCACATCGGCGATGTCGGCCGCCTCCACCTGCTCGCGCAGCAGCGAATCAGCGGCAAGCTGCTGCTCCAGCTGTTCGCGCTGCTGTTGCAGGTCGGCCAGTTGATCGAGCTGCAGCCGGGCCGCCTCTTCGTAGTGACCGTCGCGCTCGGCCTCGCTGATCACCAGCCGCAACTCCTCGTCGCGCTGCAGCAGATCGCGCCATTCGAGCTGGCGGTCGCGCTCCTGATGCCAGCGCTGCTGCAACGCCGCCAGCTGGTCGGCGGCCTGGCGGCGCTGCTGCTGCAGCGCCAGGCGCTCGGCCTCGGGCGAGGACTCGGCCGCCAGCAGGGCCAGCTCGACCCGGCGCAGCTCGGCCTCGGCCTGCTCAACCATCTGGGGCTTGGAGGTGGCCTCCATGCGCAGCTGCGCCGCCGCCTCGTCGACCAGATCGATCGCCGAATCGGGCAGGCAGCGGTCGCTGATGTAGCGGCTGGCCAGCCGGGCCGCAGCCACCAGGGCACCATCGCTGATGGTGACGCCGTGGTGCAGTTCGTAACGCTCCTTGAGGCCCCGCAGGATCTCGATGCTGGTGTCGACCCCGGGCTCGCGAATCACCACCTGCTGAAAACGGCGCTCGAGGGCCGGGTCCTTTTCAATGCTGCGGCTGTAGTCCTCGGGGGTGGTGGCGCCGATGCAGCGCAGTTCGCCCCGGGCCAGCACCGGTTTGAGAATGCTGCCGGCATCGGCCGTGGACCGGTCGCTGGCGACGACGGTATGCAGCTCATCGATGAACAGCACCACTCCCTGCTGGTCCTGGCGCACCTCGGTCAGCACGCTGCGCAGACGCTCCTCGAACTGACCGCGGTATTTGGCCCCGGCGATCAGGGCCCCCAGATCGAGGGCCACCAGGCGCAGGCCCTGCAGCGACTCGGGCACCTCGCCACTGGCGATGCGCTGGGCCAGCAGTTCGGCGACGGCGGTCTTGCCCACCCCCGGCTCGCCGATCAGCACCGGGTTGTTTTTGCCTCGACGGGACAACACCTGGATCAGCCGGCGGATTTCGCTGTCGCGGCCGATCACCGGGTCGAGCCCACCGGCCCGGGCCGCAGCGGTCAGATCGCGGCCATAACGCTCGAGTGCTGTGGCTTCGGCCGGCTCGACCGGCTCGAGCACCGGCATCGGGGCGGCAGTCGCAGTCGTGATCGGGGTGGGAGCGGGCTCCAGCGGCGCAGCCAACAGGGCTGCACCGATGCGGGGCTCCTGGGGCAGGGCCTCCAGCAAATGGCTGATATCCAGCAGGCCCTGCCCCTGTCGCGCCCTGACGGCATCGGCCTGCTCGAGCAGGTCCTCGAGCGCATCGCCGATGAACAGCTCGCGGCCATTGGCCGTGGGCTGGCCGACGCAGAAGCTTTCGAGCCGGTCCAGCAACCCTTCCCGATCGGCGCTCAACCCAGCGGTCCAACGGTCAAAGCGAGGATCGAGCAACAGGCTCTGGAGCAGGTGCTCCACGTCCATGGCCCCGTGGCGCCAACGACGCGCCTGGTCCTGACTGGCCAACAGCAGATCCCAGGCGTCATCGCTGAAGCGCTCGGGTTCACTGGTCAACGAACGGGACGGGGACCCTGCCGCAGAGGTCTCGGAAAGCATGGGGCGTCAGGCAGCCGACTGGCGCGACGACAGTTGGATCAATTCCAACTTGTAGCCATCGGGATCCTCGATGAACGCGATCACGGTGCTGCCGTGTTTCATCGGCCCGGGCGGGCGCACGACGCGACCGCCGCGTTCGGTGATGTGGGCGCAGGCTCCATGGATGTCATCCACCCCCAGGGCCAGGTGGCCGTAGGCCGTGCCCAGCGCGTAGGCCGCCGTGTCCCAGTTGTGGGTGAGCTCGAGCACGGTGGTGTCGCTTTCAGGGCCATACCCCAGGAAAGCGAGGGTGAACCGCCCCTCGGTGTAGTCCTTGCGGCGCAGCAGGGTCATCCCCAGCACATCGGTGTAAAAGGCGATCGAACGGTCCAGGTCGCCCACCCGCAGCATCACGTGAAGCAGACGCATCAACCGCTCATGCAATAGGCCCATTCTGACCAGGGCGCACCAGCGACCGAGCCTTGGTGGCGGTTGCGACATCGGCCGGGGCCGGGGCGACCCATAGGATCCCTTCATCTTTCCTTCGGATTCGCCAACCCGTGATCGATTCCCTCGACCTTGTGATCGACACCGTGGTGGCCCGCGAGGTGCTGGATTCCCGCGGCACCCCCACGGTCGAAGCCGAGGTGCTGCTCGAAGGCGGGGCCAGCGGCCGGGCGATCGTGCCCAGCGGGGCCAGCACCGGTGCCCACGAGGCCCACGAACTGCGCGATGGCGGCAGCCGCTACTTCGGCAAGGGCGTCGCCCAGGCTGTCACCAACATCGAAGAGAAGATCGCGCCAGCGCTGTGCGGCCTGAGCGCCCTTGACCAGGGTGCCGTCGACGCCGCCATGGCCGAACTGGACGGCTCTGACAACAAGAGCGCCCTGGGGGCCAACGCGATTCTGGCGGTCAGCCTGGCCACGGCCCGGGCTGCGGCCAACGGCGTGGGCCTGCCCCTGTACCGCTACCTGGGGGGGCCGATGGCCAGCCTGCTGCCGGTGCCATTGATGAACGTCATCAATGGCGGCGCCCACGCGGCCAACAGCCTTGATTTTCAGGAATTCATGGTGGTGCCCCACGGCGCCGGCAGCTTCAAGGAAGCCCTGCGCATGGGTGCCGAGGTGTTCCACACCCTCAAGGGCCTGCTGCATGACCGCGGCATGAGCACCGCCGTGGGCGATGAGGGCGGCTTCGCCCCCGACCTGGGCAACGATGCCGCCGGCGACATCCTGGTGCAGGCGATCGAGAAAGCCGGCTACCGGCCCGGGGATCAGATCTCCCTGGCCCTCGATGTGGCCAGCACCGAGTTCTACAAGGACGGGCGCTATGCCTTTGGCGGCGGCAGTTACAGCAGCGCCGAGATGGTCGACGAGCTGGCCAAACTGGTCAGCCGCTACCCGATCGTCTCGATCGAAGACGGCGTCGCCGAAGACGACTGGGATGGCTGGAAGCTGCTGACCGAGCGCCTGGGCGCCACGGTGCAGCTGGTGGGCGACGACCTGTTCGTCACCAACAGCAGCCGCCTGCAACGGGGCATCGACCTGGGGGTGGCCAACTCGATCCTGATCAAGGTCAACCAGATCGGTTCGCTGACCGAAACCCTGCAGGCCATCGACCTGGCAGGCCGGGCTGGCTACACCAGCGTGATCAGCCACCGCAGCGGCGAGACCGAAGACACCACCATCGCCGACCTGGCCGTGGCCACCCGGGCCGGCCAGATCAAGACCGGCTCGCTGAGCCGCAGCGAGCGGGTCGCCAAGTACAACCAGCTGCTGCGCATCGAAGACGAGCTGGGCAGTCAGGCGGTTTATGCCGGCGCCGAAGACCGGGGCCCCCGTGGCAAGGCGTGATCGCCCCCGCGGCAAAGCGTGATCAGGGCGCAGGGGCTCCTTGCAACGTTTCGAGCCGGCTGTCCCGTCGCAGCCGGGCCTGGAGCTTGAGCCAGCTCAGCGACACCGGCACCCCCAACACCAGGGGCACTGCCGTGAGTGCTGGCCGCGCACTGGCAGCGAGCAGGGCAGCAGCCACCGCCAGGGCGCCCAGGAGCACCGACTGACCGGCGACCTGCTGGCTCAACGCCAGGCGTCGCAGCAGGCGGTCAGTTTCACCGGCTCGAATCTGGACCTGCAGGTCGCCCTGCTCAATGCGGGCCAGGCTTTCCTCAAGACGCCGAGGAATGCCCAGGGCCCGGGTGCCCAGATCGGCCGCCTGGCGCGACAGTTCGTTGAGCAGATCTCCTCCACCGCTTTGGGTCATCAGGGGCAGCAGGTAGGGCTTGGCGATCGCCACCAGGCTAAAGCCGGAATCCAGGCTGCGGCCGACCCCCTCAAACGTGGACAGGGCCCGCATCACGAAAATCAGATCGGGCGGCAGGCGGAAGGGCTGTCCATACACCAGGTCGTACAGATCGCCTGAGAGCTTGGCCAGCACGTCAGCCGAAAACGGCGGCGTCAGGGCCTCATTCAGCATCACCCGCACCAAGCGCCGCACCGGGCCGGGGTCGATGCCTGGATCGAGCACGCCGGCCAGCTGCAATTCATGCACCAGAGCCCCGGCATCGCGGCTGGCAGCGGCGGTGACCATGCGCCCCAAGCGCGAGCGCAGCCGACTCGAGAGCTGCCCCATCATCCCGAAGTCGTAGTAGATCAGGGCCCCGTCGGCCGCAACCGCCAGGTTTCCAGGATGGGGGTCGGCGTGAAAGAAGCCGAAGCGCACCAGTTGCTGCAGATAACTGGCAGCACCCTTTTCAGCCACAGCAGCTGGATCGATCCCCGCCGCGACCAGGGCCTGGCGGTCGCTGATCTTGATGCCGCTGACGTAATCAAGGCAGAGAACCCGACGGCTGCTGAGCTCCCAAACCACGGCCGGAATGCGAATGCCGGGATCGTCAAGAAACTGCTGCCGGAAGCGGGCGGCATGCTCGGCCTCCAGCCTGAAGTCCAGCTCGCGCAGCAGCACGCGCCGGCACTCCTGGGCGATGCCGAGCCAGTCGCGGCCCACCCCCCAGCGGGGATGGCGCTGCACGGCTCCCGCCACCTGCTGCAGCACCTCAAGATCGTGACGGAACAGGGCCTCCAGCCCCGGCCGCTGCACCTTGAGCACCACCTGACGGCCGCTGCGCAGGCTGGCCCGGTGCACCTGGGCCAGGCTGGCCGACCCCAGCGGAACCTCCTCGAGATCAATGATCTCGGCGCAGCGCTCACCCAGCTCGGCTTCAAGCAGACCCTGGATCACCGCAAATGAGACCGGTGGCACCTGGTCCTGCAGGCGGGTGAGTTCCTCGACCACCTCGGCCGGGAACACGTCCGGCCGGGCCGAGAGCATCTGCCCCAGCTTGATGAAAGCGGAACCCAGAACCAGAAACTCGGCCGTCAGCCAGCGGGCCAGACGCCGCTGACGGCGGGCCAACCGTTCGGCACTGAAGCCACCGGCACCCAGATAGCTCCAGCGCTGCGCGTTCCACCACAAGCGCAGCAGCAACTGCAGCGCCACCGCCCAGATGTGCAGGCCCCTAAGCATCGAGTCGGTGGGCGATGGCGGCGACCCGGGCCCGCAGGTTGTCGATCTGCTGTTGCAGCGCAGCGGCACCGGCATCGGGGCTGGAGTCGTCTGCCGGCTCACCACGGGCCAGGCGCTCGGACTCCAGGTCAACCTCCTGCCAGAACAGCTGCCATTCCTGATTGACCCGCGCGGGGGCCTGCTCAGCCGCAGCCAGCAGCGTCGCGGCTGCGTCGACCAGACCGCTGCCCAGCCTGGCCTGCAGGCGGTTCAGCACCGCCTGCAGTTGCACGGGCAGGGGGGATGGGGCGTCCTGATTCATGGCTGGCGGGGCGCTGGCGGCGCCTCAAAAGACGGGCGTGATTCCGGCGGCGGGTCGGCCGCGGGCAACTGCGGCGCTGCCGGTGTCACCGCCTCGGGCACCACCGCACTGTCGAGCGGGGACTCGGGCGCCGCGGCGGCGTCGCCAGCCCCGGGCTGCTGGCTCTCCAGCTCCTGTAGGTCGAGGCGCCCGCGCAGCTCCTGCTGCGCGGTCCCGAACTGCAGACGCAGGCTCTCGAGACTGGTGCCTGGACGGTCCCGCGGCTCGAACGACTGTCCCCACTGGACAAGGGCAGGCAGGCGCAGATCCAGGAGCCGCTGGGTCAATCCATATCCCAGAGCAAAACAGACGCCGACCAGCAACGGGCGGCGCCAGAGGCTGATGCGCCTGGGCCGGGGCTGGGGACTGGCATTGGCCGTGGCCATTGGGCTTGGGGGCCGCTGTCTGGGCACCTTGAACTTAGGCGGCGGCGCCTGGACATCGCTGCCGCGCAGGCGCCCTGCCGACCAGCCGCCGCAAATCCCTATGCAATAACTGCATAACTTGGCACCCCCTTGTTAGATTTGGCCCCAACAAATTTGGCGCTCAACTAGCCGGTGAAGCACTTGTTGCCGGGGGCTTTGGCCGCCGTGAATTGGCTCACCTTTGCTGTGCTGTTGAACACGGCCTGCAGTCCACAGCCACAGGGCCAAGCCCGGGGTCCAGCTCCGGTCAGCGAGCCGCCTGATCCCCTCGGCTGGAGCAGCAAAGTTGACCAGAATCCCGAGCAGACCCTGGACTCACTGGTTGCCCATTGCCGTCAGGTGTCTCAGCTGAGTGGCCGCTTCGAGACCTTTGCCCAACCCTGCACAATTGAAGCCAAGGGGTTGACCCTGAAATTCGACCGCTATCTGCTGGATGCCAACAAGCGCGTCGTGGCCATCAGCGGCATGCATCCCGACCTCGGCACCTTCGAGAAACTGCGCGGATTGATGAACAACCAGTCCGGGGTTGTTCAATATGCCGACATCTGCATGCGCCTGGGCAACAACAGTCTCCCTGAACTCACCATCACCAGCAAGGATCAGTGCGAGCAGCTCAATCTGGGCCTGGTCTGAATGGGTGCATCCGAACAATGCAGAGCCCGCTCCGGGCAGGCCCTGTAAGTTGATGCCGCCCAGATCGGTAGCAGAGCTCCATGGCAGATCCTGTGGCAGGCACAGGCGGCATCGCTCTTAGCGGCGCCCTGCTGCCGATCGCAATCGGCGGTGGCTTGATTGTGGCCCGCTCGGTCGCCGAGGTGAGCAGCCGACTTGGCTTTCCTGCCATCCTCGGGGTCCTGCTGCTGGGCATAGGACTGGGGGTCCCCCTGAACAACAGCCTGGTCAGCAGCAGCACGGTCGAAACCCTGCACCTGCTGGCCCTGGCGATGGTGCTGTTCTATGCAGGGCTGAGCGCCGACCTAGCCAGCATTCGCCGGATCCTGGTCTATGGCCTGTTGCTGGCCCTGGTGGGGGTGATCGTGTCCTCCCTGGCCCTGGGTTTTCTGCTGTTCTGGGCCGGATCGGCCGATGCGGGGTCGATCCATCTGGGCCTGGACAGGGCCAATGGCATCCCCATTGGAGTTGCCCTGCTGGTGGCCAGCTGTCTGGGATCCACCGACGCAGGAGCGACCTTCAGTGTGTTGCGGAGCGTCAGAGATCGGCTGTCACCATCGCTCACCAACACCCTCGAATTCGAATCGTCCGTTAACGATCCGACGGCAATTCTGTTTTTTGGCCTGGTCAGCGGCCTGTTCTTTCAGGCTGGCGGCGGAGCAGAAACAGAAACCACCGCGATGGTGATGGCCCAGATCGGAAATTTCAGCCGGTTGGTGTTCAGCGGCGTGGTCATGGGGTTCATCACCAGCTTTGCGGCACGCTTTGCGGTGGCACAGTTCAACGATGAAGAATCACAGCTGATCGTGATTATCGCCACGGTGATGGCCGTCTATGGCATTACCAGCTTTTTTGGTGGCTCAGGATTACTGGCGGCCTACGTCTGCGGCGTCATTCTGAACAGACCGTATGAAGACAGCTCGCAGGCGGGTGACAACGATCCCAAATCCCTGCAACGCTTACTAGCTCCTGTCAACAGCCTGGCCGAATATGTGATCTTCCTCTTTCTGGGCGTACTTGTTAACTGGACCACGCTCTGGGACGTGCTGCCGCTGGCCGCCTTGACCGCACTAAGCCTGAACCTGGTCTGCCGCCCCCTGTCGGTCTGGTTGCTGGCCCGTTATTCGCCGTTGAGCAAGCGGGAAGCCTTTTTTCTGAGCTGGTGTGGCATCAGAGGCGCGGTGCCGATGGCTTTGGCATTCGAGTTATCCCATGAAATCACCAACCTGCAGGGCGTCAGCGCGATGGCAAGTCAAACCATTGCCACCAACTGCACGGCTTTGATCTTTGATGTGGTGCTGATCTCTCTGGTGGTGCAGGGCTCCACACTGGCGCCACTGGCCAAGTGGCTGGGCATTGAGAACAAGCAGCCTCGCCTGACCAGCCAAAGCAACGAAATTGCAGCTTGAATGTTGCCCCGATTACAATCGTTGCCACTGCAGTTCGCAATGATTGGGCATCTGAGCTAAAATAAGTTCGATCAAGTTTTAGCTTTGATGGATTTTCTCGCCGCTCCGCCGAGGCCGCCGCGGATGACCGACTGGAAAACCCATTCAACCGGCATTCCATCCGTGCTCCGCAACCTGAATCAGGTGCTGCTCAGTCTGCTGCTCATGGTGTTGATCATGACCGGCGCGCCGATGCAGGCTTCTGCGGCCACGGCGCCCGCAACCCTGAGCCCGGGAGACGCAGACCGAGCCACCATCAACCTGGACGCCAAACCCAGGCTCAACCCCAGCATTCAGGCGATCCGCGACAGCGGCATCCTGCGGATCGGCCTGGGCTATCCCGACAACCTGCCTCTGTATGGGCATGACAAGGATGGCAATCTGATCGGCTATGACGTCGACCTGGCCCGAGGCATAGCCCGTGCCCTGAGGGTGGAACCGGTGTTCAGCCAACCCCAGGTCACCTTCACACGACTGGTTCAACTGGCCAGTGCTGATGAGGTGGATATAGCCCTGGGCAAGCTGAGCGTCACAATTCCGCGCCTGGGCTATGCCCAACCGGTTCCGTATCTCAATCTGCACCAGTCGCTGTTGATCAATCGCAGGGTTCTCGAGAGCATTGGCCAGGATCCTGCCAACATCGGCCCCAGGCTGCTGGCAGCCCCAATCCGGATCGGCGTGATTGAGGGATCGTCCTATTCAGTCTGGGGGCCCAGCACGCTACCCAAGGCACGGTTCACCACCTATCCGAATTGGCAGGCCTGCGTGGATGCCCTGACCAGTCGTCAGGTCGACGCCCTGATGCGCGACAGCTTTGAGACGGCAAGGCTAGTGAAGAGCGAGCCCAAACTGGCACTCGAATATGTGCCGATCATTCTCAAGGACAAGGTGGACAACATTGCCATGTACGTGGGCCCGCGCATGGAAGGCCTCGAACCGATTGGCAATTTCTATGTGAACATCACCACGGGCGTGCTCGACGAATCCGAGCTGTTCAGACACTTCAAAGCGGAGATGAAGAGCAGCCAGGTATCAACCGGCAGCAAATCGAAATCCAAGCACAGCGACAGCCACTAGGAACCGCCGCTCACACATTCAAACCCATGACTACCTCACAGAAGCTTTATCGCTTTCTCGAAAATCTGAGTCGGCCATCCTTTTTTGTGCTTGGCGTTGCCCCGTTTGCCATCGTGCTGGGGCTGCTGCTTCCCCAGGCGAGCAAAACCTTTCAGCACCTGGGCCTGGCCGGACTTGGGGTGATCTCGCTGCCGGCCATCCCCGTGGTGATCAGTTCGGTCACCCTTGGCGCTGAGCAGCTGGCCCGTTCGGCCCGGCGCCACTCACGCTTCAACCGGCGCCTTTGGATCGCCCTGATCACCACCTGCCTGGGTGCAGCCCTGATCGGCCTGGTCTGCGCTGTGGCCCAGCAACCCGGGGTTCTGACCCCTGAAGCGCAGGTGATGGTGGGCTCATTCATCGAAGAAAAATCAGATCCCATCTACATCAACCTGAACCAGGCGGCGACAGCCGATCAGAGCAAAAACGTGATTGATCTGATCATCGACCTGATCCCCCCGAGCAATTTCTTTTTTCACACCACCAACGCCGAGATGATCAAAATCATTCTCGTCTCGGCCATTGCGGGCGTCGCAATGAGCGCAATCGAGCCCGAAAAGACAAGCACGTTGCGAACCCTTCTTGAGGGGATCAACTGGATCGCCAAAAAAGTTCTTGACTACATTCTGCTGATTTCGCCGATTGTCATTGTCTTTTTCATCGCCAGCTCGGTGTCCACCTTCAATCTGGGCCTGCTGTCCTCAACGCTGACGTTTGGCGTGGCCTATGTCAGCGCCTGCATGGTCTGCCTGGGAGCTGCTGTCGTGGTCTACCGCATGAACACCAAGACGATTGTTCCCGATCAGACCTGCAGTGATCAGCCCCTGGAAAATTGCAAAAACCCTGTTCTCCAGGCATTCACCAGTGCACTGACCACCGCCAACTCCCTAGCGACCTATTCACTGATCACCCGCATCCTCAACGTTCATCGCTTTGATCCAGACGAGGCGGATACGGCCACATCGATCAACCTGTTGATCGGCCGCACCGGTCCGATCGCCTATGTGACGGTGGCGGCAATTTTTGCGCTCAATTTCTTTGATCTTCCCCTGTCCTTTGATGTCATCGCCAAGATCATCACCATTTCTGTGCTGTTTGGCATTGCCACAGCCGGCCTGCATGGGGTGGCGGCGATCGCTGTGATGGTGCAGGGCATCGGTGATATCGGCATCCCCACCCAACCGCTGCTGCTGATGCTGATCGCCCTGGACCCTCTGTTGATCTTCTTCCGTTCGGCCGTCAGCAGTGCCACGGCCATGGCCGCCTCCGCTTACGCCTGCAACAGCCACAGCGGTGCCGGCTTGACCTCTGTCGAAAGCACGCCGTGACCCGGGCTGGGATCATCCTGCTAACCAGCCTGTGGGCAGCGGCAGCCACCCCGGTCCTGGCCGGCGAAGAGCTGCCGAGCCTCGACACCCTGGGGGATGTGCGAGCAGGCGACTGGACCTACCAGGCCCTGGCCGACCTGGCGCCACAGCACGGTTGCCGTGCCGCCGCAGTGCTGGCACCTGGATCCACAACGGCACCGCCCCAGCTGAGCCGCTTTGAGGCGGCTGCCCTGTTGCAGGCCTGTCTGGAGCAGCTGCAACAGCCCACCGATGCCACACGACGGTTGGTGGCCCAACTGGCAGCCGAGCTGGACCAGCTCAAGGGCAGCCAGCAGCGCTTGAGCCAGCAGATCGAGAGCCTGGGCGCCCAGGCCTTTTCCACCACCACCCGGCTGTCGATCGAAAGCTTCTGGGTGGCCGGGGGCAACAGCTACAGCGGCAACGCGATCAACACCGCCACCAACACCTATTCGATTCCAGGAACCGGGTTCAACTACTTTCTGCCCAATGGGCTGAGCTTCAACTACGACCTGCGGCTCAATTTTTCCACCAGCTGGAGTGGCAAGGATCTGCTCTACACGCGCCTGCGATCGGGCAATTTTTTTCCCGCCAGCGGCTTCGGCAATTACCCGAACCTCAACATGGCGATCCTGGACGCCGCCTATGGGACCGGACCCATCGTCTTCGTTGACCGGCTGTATTACCGGTTCCCGATCGGCAACACCCTCTCGGTGATGGTGGGACCCCGCCTGCGCAACACCGAAATCCTGGGTTTTCGTCCCCAGGCCTACGACGGCATCCTTGACTTCTTCACCCTGGCCGGGGCGCCGACCGTCTACAACAAAGAGAACGGCGCCGGCGCCGGCTTCAGCTGGAAACAGAACGCCCCCAAGGGCCAGCCGTACTGGATCGCGGGGGTGAGCTACGTCGCTGGGTGGGGCAATGTCGGCAATCCAGCCTTTGGCGGACTGTTCAACGCCAACGGCGCCAACAATGTGAACCTGCAGCTGGGTGGACGCGGCAGCAACTGGGCGCTGGCAGCCGGCTACCGCTACGGCACCTGCTGGACCGACAGCCGCAGTGGTACGGCCCTGGTGATGGCCACCGGCACGATGTACTGCAACTGGGTAGCGGCTGGGAACAACGCCAGCAGCCACTCGATCAGCCTGGGGGGTTACTGGCAGCCGGCCCACAGCCGCTGGTGGCCCAGCATCAGCCTGGGCTGGGGGTACAGCCGCTGGAACCAGTCGGCCCAGCTGATCAGCGACCCCCGCGACAGTGCAATCGTCAGCGCGACCCAGTCCTGGGCCGCCATGCTGCAGTGGAACAACGTGGCTGGCCGCGGTGACGCCGCCGGCCTGGCCGTCGGCCAGGGCACCATGGCCACCGCCCTGCGCACCGGAGCCACCCCCGCCGACGGCAACCTGGCGATGGAAGCCTGGTACCGGCTGCGGGTGAGCGATGCCATCTCGATCACGCCGGCGCTTTTCTATCTGGCCAATCCGCTGGGCCAGGTGCTGGCCGCCCAGGGGCAGCAGCTCAACAATCTGGGCCTACTGATCCAGACCCGCTTTCAGTTCTGAGGCCTCACGTCGTGTAATCGGCGTTGAT
>CAZJIF010000042.1:0-13995 GCA_964546045.1 uncultured Klebsiella sp.
AGGAAGGCATCCGCAACGGCGTGCGCAAGGTGAACATCGACACCGACAACCGCCTGGCCTTCACCGCCGCCGTGCGTGAAGCGGCCGCCAAGGATCCCGCCAACTTCGACCCCCGCCACTTCAACAAGCCCGCCCGGGCCTACATGAAGCAGGTCTGCCTTGATCGCTACCAACAGTTCTGGTGCGCCGGCAATGCCAGCAAGATCAAGCAGCGTGACATCAACTACTACGCAAGCCTGTATGCCAAGGGCGAACTGGATCCCAAGACCGCTGTGGCCGCCTGATCCCGGTTGCTGCCAGTGACGTTTGGGGGGCTGACAAGCCCCCTCTTTTTTTGGTCAATCTCTGACAGGTTGCGACCGACGAGGATCCAGCAAAGCCTCGATCCCTTGCGCAAGGTTGTCTTCCATCACGATGCGGCTGCCATCGCTGACCACCACGGCGGTCAACGTCGGCAGACCACCATTGCGCGCCTGGAGGTAGACGGGCTCCACATACAACAGGGCCTTGCCGATCGGCACCACCAGCAGGTTGCCCTGAATCACAGCAGATCCTGATTGACTCCAGAGACCGAACTGCTGACTGATGCGCGGATCCTGGTTGATCAGGGCCGTGATCTGTTCGGGGCCGAAGATCGGTGTCTGGCTGGGGAAGCGCAGCAACACCAGCTCGCCATAGTGAGGTGCATCGCTGCGGGCGGCCAACCAGGCCGCCAGATTGGGCCGCGCCAGGGGCGTCAGGGGTTGCAACAGCAGAAACTCAGGTGGCAGATCCGGAGAGAGCTGGGCACTGATGTGATAAGGCTTCAGCGGAACCTGTTGATTGCCATAGATCTCCTTGGGTACCTGCCAGACATCGTCACCGCTGTAGAACACCCGCGGATTGGTGACGTGGTAGCGCAGCAGTTGGTTGGTCTGAATCTCGAACTGACGGATCGGGTAGCGCACGTGACGCAACAGCGGCAGCGGCATGGCCGACAACGGCTCAAACAGTTCGGGGAATAGGCGCTGCCAACCCCGAATCAACGGATCATCAGGATCGCTGACATACAAGGCGACCCGTCCGTCATAGGCATCAACCACCGCCTTGACGGCATTGCGCAGATAGCGGATGTCGGGTTCCCCGTTGACCGGCGCGCTGTAGGGGTAGGTGCGGCTGGTGGTGAATCCATCCACAATCCAGTACTGGTGGCGATTCCTGGTGCTGAACACGCCGCTGCCCGGGGGAAGGGCCACAGACACCAGATAGGGATCCACCTCAAAACGAACAAACGGAGCCAGCTGGCGCAGCAGCTGACGCACATCACGCCGTAACAACAAGCGGGTATCCGGCCGAATCGCACCGCGTGTCAGCAGGCGAGGTTCGCCCAGGTACAGGGCTGCCGCCAGCCGACCCAGGGTGGAGCCAACGGGGATGCCGCTGGCGCCGCTGTATCGGGTGTAGAAGTTCTCGTCCCCTTCGGGGTAATCGAATTCCAGAACCGACGACGGTGCCAGGGCATAGGGGGCCGGCAGGGCGCCGTAATAAATGCTGGGCTTGCCGACAGGGATGCCCTGCAACACATCCTGTCGAGAGATGCCCAGCTGACGGCTTCCCTCAACCCGGCTGCTGCGTCCCAGATCGCTGATGAAATATTCGGGCAACCCGTCATTGCCGCTGGTGTTGACCGGCGAGACCGTGAATCCCTGGCCATGGGTGAACACCAGATGCCGGTTCAGCCAGGTTCTGGCGCTGAGGGGCAGCGCGGAACTGTCCATCTCGCGGGCGGTGACCATCACCTGCTGCCTGCCATGGTCCTGGTTCTGTCCCAGGGCGTAGCGGTCGACGGCCGGTGCAGAAAAGCGATAGAAAACCCGCAACTGCTGCAGCTGGCGGTTGGTGGCCAGCAGCGGCTGGCTGTCCCACAGACGGATGTTGCGCAGGGTGGCGGCACTGGCCTGCACATCGGCGCGGGTGAGCCGTGGGGCCGGATTGACATCACGGTGGGTGATGCGATCCAGCTGGAACGCCAGCCGGGTGAAGCGGATCGAATGGGCCAAGTAGGGCTGCTCGCGCTTGAGCTCCTGTGGGTTGACCACCAGCAGCTGCAGCACTGGCTTGAGCACCACTTCCAGCAGCGGAATCAGCAGCGTGGCGCCGCCAAGACTGAGCCAGGCCGCTGTGCGCCAGCCATGGCGGGGCAGCGGCACAAGCAGCACCAATGCGGTCAACAGCGCCAGCAGGGCCGCCAGGGTGCGCAACGGCAGGGCCAGGTGCACATCCACCCAACCTGCGCCAGGCACCGTGCCCCCCACAGACAGCAACAACTGGTGACGTCCCAGCCAGAACGCCCCCGCCACAGCCAACCCGAGGATCCCCATCGGCAACCGCAACCGGTGCAGCTGGGGCTCGCTGAACCCGGCGAAACGACCATCACTGAGCTGCGGCGAACGCGCCAGCAACCCCCAGAGGGCGGCCCCGAGATGGACCGTCACCAGGGCGATCACCACGGTCAGGCCGAGGGCCACCGCCGGAAACCGCACCAAGGCAAAACTCACGTCGGCCTGGAGGATCGGATCGCGGATCCCCTGGTCAGGAACCACGAGAGCCAGGGTCCAGATCCCCCAGGCTCGGGCCAGGGCGATGCTGACGGCGCAGGCGGTGGTGGCACCCAACAGGCGAGCCACCGCGATCGGGCGCAACAGCAACGCCACCACAGCAACGGATGCGACGAGCACAAGGGCAAGCCACGAACCTCCGGTGAGCAGGACCAGGCCATGCAGGCGGCGTGAATCGAAGGGATCGAGCCACAACCGCCTGGCCAACTCCAGCACCAGCAACAGGGGCAGAACCTGCAGCGCGGCGCAGCACAGCAGCGCCCCCACATAGCGACGCCCCGTCAGGGCAAACCGTAGGGGCTCAACGCTGCGCGCCGGCAGGCGCCAGGTGCCCTGGAGCCAGCGCTGCAAGGCAACGCCGACGCCCAGTCCCAGCAGGGCGCCCAGCAGCTGCACCAGCCACCGTCGGGCCAGCACCGCCTGCCAGCCGAACTGGCCGAACCACTCCCATTCGACCCAAAGGCGGCTGCACAGAACCAAGGCGACCGACACCAAGACCAGGCAGCCGAGCGGCACAAACCAGCCCAGCAGTCGTGATCGGGGCTGCATCAAGCTCCCGCGAACATGACTCGAGGCTAGGAATGGGGATTGAAGCGGCAAGCCCCAAGGTCAACGACCCGGGGATTAAATACCCGACAAGGCGAATCGGGTATTGACCGGTGCTCCGTTCAACGCTGTTAACCTCCTTTCAACGCTGAGCGATGCCGTGACCGCCACCCTCTCGCGCTCCCCGCTGGCTGGCCCCACTTTCACCGGTCTGCGCTGCAAGGAATGCGGCCACCCCTATGAAGCCGGTGCCCGTCATGTCTGCGAAGACGTGTGCTTTGGCCCCCTTGAGGTCGTGTACGACTACGAGGCGATCCGGGCACGGGTCAGTCGGGCCACGATCGAAGCGGGTCCGGCATCGATCTGGCGCTATCGCGATTTTCTGCCGATTGAAGGCGACCCCATCGATGTGGGCACCGGCTTCACACCCCTGCTCAAGGCAGGCAACCTGGCCAGACGCCTCGGTCTGAAGAACCTGTTCATCAAGAACGACGGCGTCAACATGCCGACCCTGTCCTTCAAGGACCGCGTCGTCTCTGTCGCCCTGACCCGCGCGCGCGAGCTTGGCTTCAGCACGGTCAGCTGCGCTTCGACCGGCAACCTGGCCAATTCCACCGCCGCCATCGCCGCCCACGCCGGCCTCGACTGCTGTGTGTTCATTCCCAGCGATCTGGAGCTGGGCAAGGTGCTGGGCACCCTGATCTACAACCCCACGCTGATGGCGGTGAAGGGAAACTATGACCAGGTGAACCGGCTTTGCTCCGAGGTGGCCAACACCTACGGCTGGGGCTTCGTCAACATCAACCTGCGCCCCTATTACTCCGAGGGCTCCAAGACCCTCGGCTACGAGGTGATCGAACAACTGGGCTGGCAGTTGCCGGATCACATCGTGGCGCCGCTGGCGTCGGGCTCCCTGTTCACCAAGATCCGCAAGGGTTTCGACGAGTTCATCAAGGTGGGCCTGGTCGACGAGAAGGCCGTCCGCTTCAGTGGCGCCCAGGCTGAGGGCTGCAGCCCGATCGCCCAGGCATTCGCCGAAGGCCGCGACTTCATCACCCCGGTCAAACCCAACACAATCGCCAAATCGATCGCCATCGGCAATCCCGCCGATGGCCCCTATGCGATTGACATCGCCAACCGCACCGGTGGCTCGATTGCTGCCGTCAGCGATGCCGAGATCATCGAAGGCATCAAACTGCTGGCCGAGACCGAGGGGGTTTTCACCGAAACAGCCGGTGGAACCACCATCGCCGTGCTCAAGAAGTTGGTCGAGCAGGGCAAGATCAATCCCGACGAAACCACGGTGGCCTACATCACCGGCAACGGCCTCAAGACCACCGAAGCCATCGCTGGGTCGATCGGCGAGCCCTACCTGATCGAAGCCCAGCTCGACAGCTTCAAAGCCGCCTGGCAACAGGCCCAGGCCGCACACCAGGGTTGAAGCCCGGGTCACCACCCCTCTTCCCCACGCCATCTCACCGTCCTCTCCTCCCTTGCCATGGCTGTTCAGGTTCTGATCCCCACTCCCCTGCAGAAGTTCACCGCTGACGAAGCCAGCGTCGAACTGGAGGCCACCAGCGTGGATGGGCTGATCGAGGCCCTGGATGGGCGCTACCCCGGCCTGAAAGCCCGCCTGTGCGACGAGAACGGCAAGCTGCGCCGTTTTTTGAACGTGTACGTCAACAGCGAGGACATCCGCTTTCTGGACAACCAGGCGACGCCCCTGAAAGCAGGTGATGAAGTGTCGATCGTGCCAGCGGTCGCCGGGGGTTGACCAGCCCGGCTGCCCACACCAACGGATTGCCCTGACCGTCGCCATTGCTGCAAGCCCCAACGGCAAGCAAGGGCTCAATAGGGTGATGTTTCAAACAGTGAGGATTGCCCATGACCCAGGCACCTGCAGCCACCAAGGCCCTTCTGTTTGATTACCGCCAGGCCGCCAACCCGGTTCGCCCGGGCCTGACGGAACCGATTCCCTACCACCAGTGGAGCCCGGCGCTGCATCGTTCGGGCCCCAGCGGGGTGATCCCCCTGGATCTGAGCGTCGAGCTCGGGGCCGCAGGTCCCGCCACCAGCCCTGGTCTGGCAGCCCATTTTGTGCGCATTGGAGCCGGGGAAGGCGTGAAGGCCGCGGCCCGAGCCACCAGTTCGCTCTTCTTTGCGCTTTCCGGCGGCGGACGGTGCCGTCAGGGCAGTGTGTCGATCGATTGGCAACAGGGTGACCTGTTCGTGCTGCCCGCCGGTGAGGACCCGCTGCTGCAGGCGGACCACACCAGCGTTCTCTACTGGGTCAACGATGCTCCCCTGTTGACTTATCTGGGAGTGGAACCTGCGTGTGCGCGCTTTGAAGCCACCCACTACCCGGCCAGCTGGCTGCAACGCGAACTGCAGGCCCTGGCTGCCGATCCCGCCAGCGCCCGCAGCAACCGTCTGAGCTTGTTGCTCGCCAACAGCGATCTGCCTGCCACCCGCACGGTCACCCATGTGCTGTGGGCGATGTACGGCATGGTCCCTGCCGGAGAGACCCAACCGCCCCATCGCCATCAGTCGGTGGCCCTGGATCTGATCATCGATTGCCAGCCTGGCTGCTACACCCTGGTGGGCACCGATCTCCAGCCCGACGGCACGATCCGCAACCCCAGGCGGATCGACTGGGAAGCGGGGGGAGCTTTCATCACCCCCCCTGGCCACTGGCATTCCCATGTCAACGCCAGCGGCTCCCCCGCCTACCTGCTGCCGATCCAGGACGCCGGTCTGCAGACCCACCTGCGCAGCCTGGACATCCGCTTTGCCGGCTGATCGCCGTTCATCAGCTGGGTGAACCCGCGACCAGCGCCCTGAAGGCATCGCCCTCGATCGTTTCCTCAACGATCAACCGCTCCACCAGCAGGTCCATCAACTGCCGGCGCGGCTGCAGCAGGCTGACGGCCTGATCCAGGGCGTGCTGGGCCAGCTGGCGCACCTGGGCATCGATGCGGTTGCCGGTTTCGCGGGAATAGTGGGGGTCCTGGCGCAGCCAGTCCCTCCCCAGAAACACCTCGCCGCCATCGGCCTCGAGTGCCACCGGGCCCAGGCTCGAAAAGCCATAGCGGGTCACCATCTCGCGGCAGATGCGCGCCACCAGGTCCAGATCGCCGGCGGCCCCCTGGGTCACCTCGCTGGGACCGAAAACGACCAGCTCGGCAGCCCGACCGGCCAGGGCCACGACCAAGCGGGCCTTGAGAAAGGCGCGGGTGATCAGCCCTGAATCCAAGGTTTCTTCATCGGGAAGGGTGCGGGCAAAGCCACCGACACCGCCGGCACGGGGCAGCAACGTGACCTTGTCGAGCTTGTCGGCCTCGGGCAGCAGGGTGGTGACCAGGGCATGGCCGATTTCGTGATAGGCGATCAACCGCTTCTTGGCGCTGTCCTGCAGGGGTGCGGCGGTCAGACCCATGGTGATGCGCTCAAGCGCATCGGTCAGGGCGGCGTCATCGATCTGCTGCTGCTGACGCCGGGCCGTCAGGATCGCCGCTTCGTTGAGGAGGTTGGCCAGATCGGCCCCCGAAAACCCCGGCGTGCGCGCGGCCCAGGCGCCCAGGTTGACCGAGCTGTCCAGAGGACGGGTGCGGGCATGGACCGCCAGGATCTCCTCACGGCCGCGTCGGTCGGGCAGGTCAACGGTGATGCGTCGGTCAAACCGGCCAGGTCGCATCAGGGCCGCATCGAGCACATCGGGCCGGTTGGTGGCCGCCAGCAGGATCACACCGCCGTTGTCTTCGAACCCGTCCATCTCGGTGAGCAGCTGGTTGAGGGTCTGCTCGCGTTCGTCGTTGCCCCCACCGATACCCGCCCCACGCTGGCGGCCCACCGCATCGATCTCGTCGATGAAAATGATGCAGGGCGCCTTGGCCTTGGCCTTGCGGAACAGATCACGCACCCGGCTGGCACCCACACCCACAAACATCTCAACGAACTCGGAGGCGGCCATCGAAAAGAACGGCACGCCAGCTTCACCGGCGATGGCGCGGGCCAGCAGCGTCTTGCCGGTACCGGGGGGGCCCACCAACAACACACCCTTGGGGATCCTGGCGCCGACGGCGGTGTAGCGCTCGGGGGCCTTCAGAAAGGTGACCACCTCCTGGAGCTCTTCTTTGGCTTCGGCGATACCGGCCACATCCTCGAAATGAACCGGGGTGGCGCGCTCCTCCTGGAGCCGCGGCTGGGAGCGGCCGAACCCCAGGGCACGGTTGGCCACCTGGGCCGAACGCCGCAGCAGCAGGCCAAGCCCCAGCAACAGCAACAGGACCAGCAGCCCATTGGCCACCAGCGAGGCAACCGCGCCGTCCTGGCGGTCGTTGCGAACGCTCAGGGGAACCCTGGCCTGTTCGGCGGTCTGCAGCAGCAACTGGTCGTTGCTGAACACGCTGACCTGGGTGCGCTGACCATTGCGATAGCTGACCTGCACCTCGCGGCGCAGGGGCGACAGCTCCAACTCGCTGATCTTGCCGGCGCGGAGATCACGCAACAATTGGCTGTAGGACGGGCTGGGCGCCGAGCGTCCCCAGAGCGGCTGGGCTGTCGGAGTCGGGGTCTTGGCCTGATCGGGAGCCGATGCTGCGGCCGGAAGGCTTGCGCCCACAGGGTTCCTGGTTTCACCCGAGCTTAGCGATTTGACGAAAGGCCAGTTGGCACCAGACAATTGCCGTTTGGCCAACAGGTCGGGCGATGGCAGTTCCCAAGAAGAAAACCTCCAAAGGCAAGCGCAATCAGCGCCACGCCCATTGGAAGGCCAAAGCCTCCGTGGCAGCGCAAAAAGCTCTGTCAATCGGCAAAGCCGTGCTCAGCGGCAGGGCCCAGGGCTTTGTGTATCCGATCAGCGAAGACGACAGCGAAGCCTGATCACAGGCCGGGCAACCGGATCAAACCAGGCCAGGTGTCACCTGAAGGCAGCGTCTGCGACCGTCCAGCAGGGCAACAGCCATGGCCCTGGCGGTCAGGGCAGGGCCATACAGACTGGCGGGCAGTGAAGCCAGGCTGGCCCGAACCAGCGCCCTGACCTCCATTGCCGCAAGCGCCTGTTCACCACGGCGGCGTTGCCTGGCTTCGGCCTGCAAACGCCAGCGCAACACGCTGGACCACTGCTGCGGCTGCAGCGACCAGACACTGTCGCAGCGCTGCCACAGCGGTTGGTAGTCGGCCAGGGCTCGATCCCAGTGGGGCAGCCAGGCCTGTTCTGCCTCGCTCAGGTCGCTGGATTGTTCAGCAAGCCAGCGCCTGATGCCGTCCTGCCCAACGGGTGCGTAGCCCACCAACCAGCCCTCGAGGAGCAAGGCATCGGCATCGGCGCAACGGTTCCAGCCGGCGCGGTCGCCCTGGCCATGCCGCAGGGTCTTGTCGAAGCGGGGCAGGCGCAGGGCACCACCGCCCTGCCAGGCAGCGATCGCACGCAGCAGCAGGGCTGGATCGTGGCTGCCGGGCGGGACCCGGGTAACCCCAAAGGGGTTGCCGGCCAGACGCCGTTGCCGCGCAGGCCAGCGGTGATAGGCATCATCGATCGAAGCCACCACCAACCGCAGACCACTGACAGCGGCCAGCTGTTGCAGCTGCCGCGCCAGGGTGCTTTTGCCGGCCCCGACCGGGGCCTGCAGCGCGATCAGTGGCCGCGCGCCGGCGGTTTCGCAGCATCGCTGCAACCGCGTGAGCAAGGGGAGCGCAAACCCCCACAACAAAGCAGCATCGATGGCAGGGGCATCCTGGAGCCCAGACAGCCGGTGCTGCCACTGCTGCCGCCAACGGTGGGGATCCTCCACAGCCAGTTGCGACAACAGGGCGGTGCTCATGTCCCGAGCTTGAAGGCCTCCAGCACCACCGCATAAACCGCACCCATGCGCAGGTTGTCGCACAGCAGCCAGCCCAGCGGTGGCCGTCCCCGGATCAGGCGGCTGCGCAGCCGGATCAGCACCTCCACCAGCAACACCATCAACACCACGGCGCTGGGGCGGCCGCCAGGAATGCGGTCGTTGACGTAGGTGGTGAGGTTCGCCCCCAGGTAGAACCCGATCAGCAGGGCCAGCAGCTGCAGACTGCGCAGGCGCCAGCTGCCGGGCACGCCCAGACCGAGGGATTGGCCCAGGGTCTCCTGCAGGCGATTCCAGCGGGTGGTCTGCAGGGGCAAGCGGGTCATGGCCTCGATCAGCGCTGCAACGCCTGCAGATAGGAGAGCGTGATCTGACCCTGATGGCAAGACGGGCCGACCAGCACCTTCCCAGCAGGGCCCAGGTCAGTGACCACGGCACGGGCGCAGGCCCAGTTGAGCTGCCGATCGCCGGCCCCGTAGTGGCTCAGCGTGAGCAGAGCGGGCAACCCGGCGGCGTGGGCGGCCGCCAGTCCATGGGCCGAATCCTCGAGCACCAGCACCTGATCCCCCCTGTCCACCACCCCCAGGTGGCTGAGCCGGTCCAAGGCCAGCCCGTAGGCCTCGGGATGGGGTTTTTTGTCTTGGACATCCTCACCGCAGATCCAGAAGGCAAACACCTGGGCGAGGGACCCGAGCACATGGTCCATCAACCCCTGCACGGCGCTGCGGGCGCTGGTGGTCACGATCGCCTGAACCAGGCCGGCCTGCTGGGCTTCCAGCAGCAGCGCAGCCACCCCTGGACGCAGCTGCAACGCCCCGCTCGCCAGCAGTTGCTGGTAGTGGCGCTGCTTGGCCGCCTGCAGGGCAGCCACCCGCTGCGGATCCGGAGCAAGGCCCTCCAGGGCCGCAAGCTGGGCCTGAATGCGTTCGTGGCCGCCACTGATCTGCAGCCAGGTGCCGTAGGCGTCTTGGTCCCAGTGGATCGGCAGGTCAGCCTCGGCAAAGGCGCGGTTGAAAGCGAGCCGATGGCCGTCCCGCTCGGTTTCGGCGAGGGTGCCGTCGACATCCCACAACAGGGCGCGCAGAGCCACGGAGCAGCCAGGTGTCGGTGCCCAGATTCCCACGCGGCGACACTGGCCTGGCGCGCAGCAGCGCCCACAATGAAGGCTCCCTGATGCGAACGGTTGCTGCCTCCCATCGCCGAGCAACGCTGGCAGCTGCCGGCGAGCCTGTCACTCCCAGACCCAGGGACCCTGCAGCAGCTGGGGCGGTCGGTGGGGCTCTGCGACGAACTGGTTGCCGTCCTGTTGCGTCGCGGCCACACCAGTCCGGCGGCGATCACAGGGCTGCTGCAGCCTGAGACACCACCGCCACCCGAAACCGCCTTTGCCGATCTGCCCATCGCGGTGGCCCGGCTGCAACGCGCCTGCCAGCAGGGCGAGGGGGTGGCGATCTGCGGCGACTACGACGCCGATGGCATGACCAGCACAGCCCTGCTGGTCGGGGTGCTGGAGCGGCTTGGGGCCCGACCCCAGGCCGCAATCCCCAGTCGGATGGACGATGGCTACGGCCTTAACCCCGGCATGGTCGAGCGGCTGGCGGCCGACGGCATCCGCCTGCTGATCACCGTCGACAACGGCGTCAGTGCCGCTGCCGCGCTGGCCCGTGCCCAGGCCCTGCAGGTGGAGGTGATTCTCACCGACCACCACACCCTGCCCAAGGAGCTGCCACCCCATCTGGCGCTGCTGCACCCTGCGGTCACCCCGGCCAGTTCGCCCTACCGGGGGCTGGCGGGGGTGGGGCTGGCCTATGTCCTGGCAGCCGCACTCTGCGCAGCAATGCAAGACCGACAGGGCCTGTCGATCGCCCTGGACCTGTTCTGCATCGGCACCATCGCTGACATGGCGCCACTGCAGGGTGTCAACCGCAGCTGGTTGCGCGACGGTCTACCGCGGCTGGCGGGTACCCGGCTGCCAGGGTTGCGAGCCCTGCTGCAGCTGGCCGGCCTTGAGGGCCAGCCGATTGATGCCGAAGCGGTGGGCTTTCAACTGGCCCCGCGCATCAACGCCGTCGGCCGCTTGGGGGATCCTGCCCTGGTGGTAGAGCTGCTGACCACCAGCGACAGCCACCGTGCGCTTGAGCTGGCCCGTGATTGCGAAACGCTCAACCGCACACGGCGCGATCTCTGTGACGCGATCGAAGCCGAAGCCCTGGCCCTGCTTGATGCCGATGGCGACCAGCGCAGTCCGTTCCTGCTGCTGGCTCAGAACCACTGGCATCACGGGGTCATCGGCATCGTTGCCGCCCGCTTGGTCGAACGCTTCGGGCAGCCGGTGGCCCTGCTGGCAGGCGAGGGCGACGGCCGTCTGCGGGCGTCGGTGCGAGCCCCCCGGGGCTTTGCCGTCGACCAGGCCCTGCAGGCCTGCAGCCAGCACCTCGAACGGTTCGGCGGTCACCCGGCAGCAGGTGGATTCACCGTCCGGGCCGAACGGGTGGCAGCCCTGCACGAAGCGCTCAACAGTGAAGCGGCCCAGTGGCGCAGCCAACAGGGTGGGGGGCTGCCCGTGGAACCTGAAGCCCTGCTGCCCCTGGTGCGCATCGACCGGGACTTCTGGCAGCAATTGCAACGGCTTGCGCCCTTTGGCACCGGGCACAGCACGCCGGTCTTCTGGAGCCGCAGTTGCCGCGTCCTCGAGCAACGCTTGCTGCGCGGGGGACACCTTCAGCTGCTGCTCGGTCAGGGCGAGGCGCGCGTGCAGGCCATGGGTTGGCGTTGGCAGGGAGCGGCCGATCTGCCCGACAGCGTCGATGTGGCGTTTCGACTCAGCATGAGTCGCTGGCAGGACCGGGAACGGCTACAGCTTGATCTGGCCGGGCTGCGTCCGGCCGGTGAAGCCAGTGCACCGGTGATGCTGCAGCGCAGCAACAGGACGTATTGGTGCCGCCGGGAAGGGGACGATCTGGTGGTGTGCAACAACGCCGGCGAGGAGTTGCGCCGGCCGCTCACTGGGCACCATCGAACGGTTGACGGCGCTGATGCCAAGGCGCTTGATCTGTCCGAGCGGAGCAGAGACCAGCACCCTTATGTCATGAGCCTGCTCGACGACGCAGCCTTGGCGCTGGGTCTCGCCGCCTGAGCGAGAGCCTCAGCCAGGGTCAGAGGGCGCCGCGCCGGTAAAACAGAATGAAGATCACGGCAGGGCCCGCCAGGGTGATCAGGGCCAGGGCCGCAAAGTTGGCGATCAGGTGGAAATCCATCGGGATCAGGTCGAGATCGGGGGTCGGGATTCAGGAGTCGCGGACCAGGTTGAAAACCCGGCCTGGTGCAGCACCTTGCTTGTTCCCAAGCCTAGAAGTTAGCCCTGGCACCCTTGCCTTGACACCTCGCTCCTGTGATGGCTTGTCATGCTGCTCCTGGATACGAAGGAGCCAAGCCGGTGTCACAACCCAGCCAATGGCGCTGCATCGATGGCTGCGGTGCTTGCTGCCGCCTCGATCCCGCCCTGCGGCAGGAGGCGATCGACGCCCTCAACCCCGAACAGCAGGAGCGTTACATGGCCCTGGTGGGGCCCGATGGCTGGTGCCGTCACTTCGATACCGGAGCGCGGCGATGCCGGATCTACGACAGCCGACCTGATTTTTGTCAGGTGGCCAATCTGGTGACCCTGTTCGGAGCCGGTGCACTCGGTTCGCGCAGTGGCGACGACCTGGCCATCGCGTGCTGCAAGCAACAGATCCGCAGTGAATACGGCGGCCGTGGCAAGGTGATGCGGCGGTTTCTGCGGGCGATCCGGTTGCGGTGATGGAGGAACAGAACCCATCTCCCCACCCGTCCGCAACGACGCGGACCATCCCCGAGCAGGCGGCGGCCAGCTGGGGTGCTGTGTTTGTCTCCACTGCCACGACGGTCTTTCTGGCGGAGCTCGGTGACAAGACCCAGCTGGCGGCCCTGCTGTTGTCGGCCCAGTCCGGCGAGCCACTGGTGGTCTTTGTCGGGGCGTCTCTGGCCCTGATCTGCTCCAGCCTGGTCGGCGTAGTTCTCGGGCGCTGGCTGGCACGCTTGCTGCCGGCCGAGCTGCTGGAGCGCCTGGCAGGAATCCTGATGGTGGTGCTTGGCCTGTGGCTGGGCCGCCAGGCCATGCTGACCCTGCCCCTGTTCCATGCAGGACTTCCCGGAGGCGCATGACTCTGCACCTGGGCCTGCTGGCCTCAAGCTTTGCAACGGTGTTCCTGGCCGAGCTGGGGGACAAGACCCAGCTGGCCATCGTGACGATCAGCGGCACCTCGAGCCGACCGGGCGCCGTGTTTGCCGGCAGCGCCGCCGCCCTGGTCCTGGCCAGCCTGGTGGGCGCGGCGGCCGGTGGATCCCTGTCCAGCCTGATCCCCACAGACCTGCTGCAGCTGGCTGCGTCACTGGGCTTTCTGCTGATCGGGGGACGACTGGTGATCAGAAGCCTGCAACAGAGCGACGCAACCGACCAAATGGCGACAGACCACATGGCGACAGACCAGAGCGCAGCCGAAGGGGCCACTGACGACTAGGGTATCGATGTTGCATTTCAAGCAGGCAGAGCTGCGCGCGGGCATCGCTTCGAGCCCCGGCTGCAGCTGACCCCGCCGATGCGATCCACGCCGTGGGAACTCCAGCACCCAGGCCCGCCTCCAACCCTGCCAACGCCATGAAGTTCACGGTCGCCCACCTGCTCGACCAGCTTCCCGCCAGCGAACCCTTGCCCCTGGCCCGCCTTGAAAAATCCCTTGGTCTGAGCCTCAAAGCTGAAAAAGAACAGCTGCGCATCAGCCTCGAGGCGCTCACCAAGCTGGGCCTTGTTGAACAACTGGCTGACGGCCTGCAGCGCTGCAGTAACGACGATCTGGTGCCGGCTCGGTTGCGTTGCTCGAGCAAGGGCTTCTGCTTCGCCCTGCGGGATGACGGTGGCGACGACATCTACATCCGCGATCACCAGCTCAACCATGCCTGGAACGGCGATCGGGTGCTGGTGCGCATCACCC
>CAZJIF010000043.1:0-13963 GCA_964546045.1 uncultured Klebsiella sp.
TCGGCCAGGCGATGGGCGTCCTCAACCATCCAGTCGAGGCTCAGCGTGGCCATGGAGATGCGGCAGGTGAGCCGGGAGCTTAAGCCCGTTGTTCCGCCAGCTGAACGCGGATCAGCGAATCGGCGATTGCAGAGCGTCGACTTCGGGGAAGTCGACGCCGGTGATCTGATTGAAGTTGTTGAGCACCACGAACAGGTTGTCGCTCAGGCGGTTGAACACCAGGTTCACCAGCACCAGCTGGGAATCGGTGGTGCGTTCGGCTTCAACGGCGCGGCCGACCCGCACAAAGTTGCCGGTGATCCGCTGCAGCGCCTGCCAGCGGGATTGCAGGACGTCGGGGGTGATCTCCACCTGAAAATCAGGACTCAGGTAGCTCTGGGCGGTGATGAAGTTGCCGGTGCTCAGGGCCTGGGCGAACTGGCGGGCGACTTCGCCTGACTTGTCGTCGGCACGGTCGATGTAATAGCGCTTGATCTTGCCGTCCTGGTCCAGCACCAGAAACACGACCCGTTTGCCCAGGGCGGTGTTGAGTTCGGCTTCGACGGTGCTGCTGCTGACGCCGCTGCGCACGCTCAGCAGCTCAAAGCCAAGAATTTTGGGCTGGGTGCGCATGGTGGCAGCGATCATCGAGGGGCTGGTGATCGCTTGCATCTCAGGCGAGAACTGGGCGAAGCGCGCCCGGGCGTCGCCGTTCTTGAGGGTCTCGAGAATGCGCTGGGCCGCTGCGCGGGCTTGCTCGACCGACAGTGTGGTCCCCGAGGACTGGGTAACGGGTTGCGCGCTCTGGTTCTGGGCCAGAGCAGGGGGCAGCTGCTGCGCCCCGGTCAGGGCCGACAGGACAACAACCAGCGGAACGAGGCGCAGCCTGGGCAGCATGGGGTCCAAGGAAGTGGGCCTCAGTTTGCCCCAACCATCGGCAGGATGCTGAAGCTGGAGTGCTCCAGGGTCAGCTCCACCGTGATGACCCGGTGAGCAGGGCCCGCATTGCTGCGAGCCAGAGTGCCGTCGCCGGCGTTGACAGCAATCTGGGGCCAGGCCGCCAGGGCGATCGACAGCCGCAGGCGATCGCCCCTGGCCACGGTGCACACCAGTGGCTGCAGGGTCACCTGACGGCGCTGGGAGCTGGTGCAGCTCGCACCCACGAACCGGGCCACGCCACTGCTGAGCAGCCATACCTCACCCCCCGGACCGATGCGGGCAAGGGACGCCCACAGATCAAAACCGGGCTGATCAGCACACCCGTGCAGCCCCAGCTGGGGCTGACCGCACAGTTCCATCGCCTCCTCCAGCGGCTCAGTGGTGAAACAGGCCACATCGCTGCGGTCATCCAGATCGCGGCGCTCGTCGCTGCCGGCGTCGAGCCCCAGGTGGCCACCACGGCCGGGATGGGGGCGCCATGGATCGTGCACGATCACCACCGTGCCGGCGCCGCCTGAGCCAGCCGACAGGAGCCCCTCGTCGCGATCGATCGCCGCCAGGCCACAGCTGTGCAGATGCCAGCGCTGAGCGCTGCCCTGGGCGGGGTCGCGGCTCAGCCATTGTCGGCTGCCCAGATCCTGGAGCTGCTGCCGTGGGGCCTGCCAGGGGGGGCCAGCGGAGCCGTGATCGCGCAGGTGATGGCTGAAGAAGTCCAGCTGCAGCCGATCGAGGCCCCCCTGCCAGTTGAGGTGGCTCCAGGCACCGATGCGCAACCACGGTCGGCCTCCGCTGGCGGTGGCGCGCTGGTACAGATCGAGAACACCCGCAAGGTGGGGATCGTGCCAGCCACCGATCAGCAGCATCGGCCGGCTCCACAGCCCGGGATCGACCGGATGGACCGACCAGCTCTCTGGGGTGGCGGGGTCGCGCATCAACCAGGCCAGCACCATGTTGCCGGGATCAAGGCGCTGCAGAAGCGCCAGCCCCTCGTCCACAAACCGCTGCGACGTCAGGCTGAGGCGGATCTGGTGCCAGCCGTCGCTGTCACCGCGCCGCCTGCATTGCAGCGCAGCCAGCTGCAGGCCCCAGGCCAGCGACAGCGCCCACCAATGGGCCCCACCGCTGGCGCACCAATGGGCACACTCATCCAGACCGCACATGGCCGGGGCCAGGGCATCGGGCAGGGCATCGGAGCGCTGAGCGGGGTCATGGTTGAGCAGCTGGGTCAACCCCTGGTACGAAAACCCGTAGGTGCCCAACCGACCCGAACTCCCCGGCAGCTGGCGGGCCCAGAGCACCGTTTCGGCACTGTCACGGGCCTCCTGGGCAAACCCGCCAAAGCTGCCACCTGAGGCACCCGTGCCGCGCACGTCCTGAACGACCACCAGAAAACCGTGGCTGGCATACCAGCGCGGGTGGGCATAGGTGGGTGTCGAGGCGATGGCACGGCCATAGGGCTGACGCATCAGCAGCACGGGCCAGGGCCCCCCAGCGGCGGGAGACCACAGGCGGGCCACCAGCTCCACCCCATCGCTGCAGACCAGGCTGCGGTCAACGGCGTGAACGGCGCCAGGCACTCAGCGCAGATCCGGGCAGTAGAACCCCACCACGTAGGTCAACAACACCTCGGCGTCAGCGGGGCTGAGACTCTGCTCGCGGGCCACCATCGAGGTCACCTGGGAGGAGGTGAAACTGATGCCCTGGCCATTCAGTTGGCGCAGCTGCTGGCACAGGGCCTTGCCGCGCTGGGGGTTCTGTTTGACGGATTCGAGCAGGGCCGATTGCTGGCTCCAGGCCGGCAGAGCCGCCAACACCAGGGCCAGGATGGGCAACAGGCGCCGCATGGGCAGCAAGGCGTTTCGTGAGTCCATTCCAAGAAGGCGAAGACGCCGGCGTTGTCGCCAGGGGTCAGTTCCAAGAGCGACCGGACACCACCGTTCCAGCCTTGACCATCCAACAACGCAGGGTGGCCAGATCCAACAGCGGCACTGCAGACCCCGTCAACTGCCGTTGCAGGCGGTGGATCTGCTGCAACAGCCGATGGGGGTCAGCCTGCTCCAGCCCCCGGGCCGTGGCGATGCCGGCGTGCAGGAGCAGGGCGGCATCGGCTGGCGCCAGGTCCAGTGAGACCACCAACCTGGCCTGACCGCAGAGCCGGATCAGGCGGGCCTCACTGGTTCCAGGGGCACGGCCCAGTTGCCGCAGAGAGGCCTGGTCGAGTTCTGCAAGCTTGCGCCAACTCTGAATGCCGGCCGCTGCCAGCCGCTCCTGTTCGCGGCTGAAGTGGGGCGGAAGAACAAAGGGATGCTCCATGTCAGAGCGGCGGCAACAGCTCACCGTTCTGCAGATTGCGCCGCACCTCGGCCAACACGCGCGGACGGTCGGTGCCGTCGGCCACTGGCTCGATCCGACGCAGCCGCACCGTGACCAGACCGTCACGGGTGGCACGGCCGCTGCCCCGCAGGTTGCGGGCCACCTGCTCGAGGCTGGGGGTCACGGCCTCATCGCTCAGACCGACAGGAGCGGTGGCGATCACCAGATCGCCACCGTTGTCGAACACCACCGGCACCGAGACCGCGCCCGGCACCACCACCCGGGGGCTGTAGCTGATGGCAAAGGCGACACAGGAGATCGCCAGCAGCGTCGTGAAGCTGGTCACCCCCACCAGCCTGAAGCGGATGCCCCAGCCCAGGCGAAAGCCGAGAAGCATCACCACAAAGAGAAGGCCACTGGCCATGCCCAGCCACCGGCCGGCTTCCAACAGAATCGGATCGGTGGGCATGGGCTGGGAACGGCGGCACAAGCCCCTTATATTGCGCCGAACGCTGGCTCCGGCTGCCCCCGGCGAATGGTGGTCTTGCCCAGGCTCAGGGGCCCGCTGCTGATCGGTGCCGGCGCCCTCGGCTCGGCGTTGGTGATCTGGGCCGCGGCCGACCGACTCGCCGCAGCGCTGCTCAGGCACTGGCAACCACAGCTGGAGCAGTCCCTCAGCACGCTGGTGGCCCAGCCCGTGCGGCTGGGCCCCTACCGGGGCCTACGGCCCTGGGGGCTCGAAGTGGGTCCCAGCCGGATCGAAGCCCAGGCCAACCACCGCTCCACCATCACCATCGCGACGGTGCGGGTGGCAGTGGCGCCGCTGGCGACCCTGCGTCAGGGCCTGTTGAGCCTGCAGGTCGACTTCGGCCCGACCCAGGTGGTGTTGCGACCCGACAACCAGGGCCGCTACTGGCGTCCGGGTCCCAGCCGACCAGCCCAGGCCCTGCCACGGTTGGATCTGCGCCTGCAGTGGCGTCAGCCGGCCACCGTTGTGGTGCAGCCCAACGGCAGGCGCTATGGCCTGGCAGCGGCGGTGCAGGTGCAGCCGCACCTCCAGCAGGTGGTCGCCAGCAGCAGCCTGCGGCCGCTGGCGGATCGCAGCAGCGGCCTGGTGTCGCTGCGGGGTCGTGGACAGTGGGCACGGCAGCAGTGGCAGGGGCAACTGCAGCTGCAACGCGTCGCCCTGGCCGACCTGATCGGGCTGTTGCCGCTGCGGCGGCCGCCAACCCTGCCGGGGACCCTGACCGGAGCCGTCGATCTGCGCTGGCAGACGGGCCGCCCCAACTGCCAGGGGCAGCTCAGGGCAACGGACCTGCCAGGCACAGGCGGGCCGCTGCGGCTGCGCTGCCGCGGTCAGAACCTGACCGTGGCCGCCACTCCCCTGCGCTGGGGGCGCTGGCGCGGCCAGGCGAGCGGCCAGGCCCGCTGGAGCGGTGGCTCCCAGCTGCTGATCCAGGCCCTGGAGGTGCGCAGCGGCAGTTCCTGGATCCGCGGCAACGGACAGCTGGGGCCGACGCCGCGGCTGTTGAGCCAGTGGCGGATCCGCCCCGCCGACCTGCCTGGCAGCGAGCGCCTGCCGAGCTGGATTCAGCAGGCGCCCCTGCAGGGCACCCTGCAGGCCAGCGGCAGTTGGCGCCAGCCGCTGCTGGCGCTGACGCTCGAACGGCGCCAAGACCCCCTGCTGGGCCCCTGGCGGGCCTCGCTGCGCTGGTCGACGGGCACCCTGCAACTGCTGGGGCTGCGCAGCCGGCACCTGCAGGCCAGCGGCACGCTGCCGCTGCAAGCGGGGCCTCGGGGCGGACTGCAGGGTGGGGCCCTGCAGCTCCAGGTGCTGCTGCAGGGCTTCCCGCTGCAGCGGTTGCAACCGCTGCTGGGGGCCCGGCTGGGTGGCACTCTCGAGGCGCGGGGACGCATCGGCGGTCCGCTCAATGGCCTGGTGCCCGACCTTGCACTGGGCGTCCAGGGCCTGCAGGCCGGCCCCCTGGGTCTGGACGAACACTGGCAGGGGCGATGGCAGGGCAGCCCAGGAGGGGGCGGACAGCTCACCATGGCGGCCCAGGCACCGGCCCCGACCGGCAGCCTGACGGCCACCGTCAACCGGAGCTGGCTGCCCACCAACGTGCTGCTGAGGCGGGGCGATGGCCAGCTGAGCCTGAGCGGATTGCCCCGGCTCTACAGCTGGCAGGCCCGCATGCTGCTGCTCAACGGGCTGAGCCTGAGCCTGGGGCCGCGCCACCTGGCCCAGCCCCTGCGCGGCCAGCTCAGCGGCGCCGGTGAACTGGGACTGCAACCGCTGGGATTCAGCGGCAAGGCGACGCTAGAACGCCCGGCTCTGCTGGGTCTGCAGCTGCAGACCCTGGTGCTTCAGGGCAACTACCGCCAGGGGCGCTACCGCTTCAACAGCAGCCTCAGGACCCTGAGCCAGGGCGAGCTGACCGCCGCAGGACAGGGCCTGTGGCGCGGGCCCTTTGCCATCAACCTGCAGGCCCGGGGCCTATCGCGGGACACCCTGCAACAACTGGCGGACCTCTGGCCCCAGTGGCAGGGCGAGGGCGTGTCCAACCTGGGCCAGGCCAGGGACCTGGGCCAACTGATGCTCGACACCCTGGGCCAGAGCCTGCAAGACCAGCTCGAGGCCCTGGCCCGCGCCCACGCACGGCTGGCTGCCAGCCCCCGTGGCGATGCCGCCCAAGGGGGACCGATCAGCGAACGGCTGCGGCGGCTGCAGGCCCGCATCGATGCCGACATCAGCCTCAGGGGGCCCAACCTGCAGCGGGTCAACCTCGATCTGGCCGCGAAGGGACACCTCTGGCGGCCGAGCGAAGACCAGGACCTGGCCCTGGCGAGCGAACCGTTTGTGATCCGCCTGCAGGGCCCGCTGCGGCAGGGCCAAGGCAGCCTCAGCCTGGAGCAGCTGCCCCTGTCGCTGCTGGCCTTGTTGACGCCGGTGCCCGAAACGCTGCGGGGCAGCTTGAGCCTGAGCGGTCGCTACGGCCTGGGTCCTGGGGGGCCCAGCCTGAGCCTGCAGCTGGGCCTGGATCAGGCCCGCTACGGCCCCACGGCCCTGGAGCTGCAGCGGGGTGCGGTCGCCCTGCGCGGCAACGCACTGCAGCTGGACCTGGCCCTGCAAGCCGAGGGGGCCTCGAGCCCGCTCGAGCTGGCGGGGGTGCTGCCGCTGGACCCCGAGGCCCCGCAGTTGGAACTGCGCCTGGCCAGCCGCGGCGATGGTCTGCGCTTTCTGACCCGAGGCGCCGAGCCGGGCTTCAGCTGGCAGCGGGGCAGTGCTGACCTGCAACTGTTGCTGCGAGGCAGCCTGAGCGATCCGATCGCCAACGGCTTCCTGCGCATGCGCGGCGGCCAGTTGGGCTTCATCGGACAGACCGTGCAGGATCTGGAAGCCACCGTGGTCTTCGACTTCGAGCAGCTGCTGGTGCAGGAGCTGCGCGCCCGTGTGGCCAGCGGCGCGGTCAGCGGCAGCGGCCACCTGGGACTGCTCAATCCGACGGCGACCGAACCACCGCTGACGGTCAACCTGACCCGAGTTCCCTTCAACCTGCCCCGCATCCGGGCCATCGCCGATGGCAACCTGACGATCAGCGGCAGCCTGCGCGACCTGCAGATGGGCGGCGAGCTGGGCATCGAGCGGGGCATCATCAATGCCCAGCGCGGACGACTGGCCCCCACCCGTCCGGGCCAGGCCCCCGCCGCGCCGCGCAAGGGTGTGGCCCAGCTGCTGCAGGAGAAGTGGGACTTCAGCAGCCCCCTGCTGCTGGTGGGGGCCGAAGTTGAGAGCAACAGCAGCCAGGACGTGCTCGAGGCGGTGCCGCGCTTTTCGGTGCTGGGCTTCAACGACCTGCGCCTGAAGCTGGGCCCCGACCTCAAGATCGTGGTTCCCAACGCCGCCAGCTTCACCACCGCCGGACTGCTGCGACTGAGCGGGCGTCTCGATCCGACGCTGCGGGCCCGTGGCGTGGTGCGCCTGCTGCAGGGGCGGCTGAACCTGTTCACCACCAGCTTCAGCCTCGACCCCGATGCCCCCAACGTCGCTGTGTTCACCCCGGCCCTGGGGCTGATCCCCTATCTGGACATCGCCATGCGCACCCGGGTCTCCGACAGCCTGGCGGTGGCGGGGCTGGGGTCGGCAGGCACCCCATCCCTGGCTGAGATTGAGGCCCAGGGTGGCTTGACCTCACTCAACCAGCTCAATCTGGTACGCATCACCGTCAGCGTCAGCGGACCGGCAGACCGCCTGGCCCAGAGCCTCAAGCTGCGCAGCAGCCCGCCCATGCCCGAGTCCCGCCTGATCGCCCTGATCGGCGGCAACTCGCTGGCGGGCCTGAGCGGCAGCGGTGCCGGGGCCGCCATCGCCACCGTGGTCGGCCAGACCCTGTTGTCGCCGGTGCTGGGAGGGCTCAGCGATGCCCTGGGCCAGCGGGTCAGCTTTGCCCTATACCCCACCTATGTGAACCCCAATGTCACCAGCGAAGCCGCACTGCAGTCACGCCGCCTGGCGCCGCAGCTGGTGCTGGGTTCAGAGATCGGTCTGGATGTGACGGAGCGGTTCAATGTCTCGGTGCTGGCCGCGCCGAACCGCTCGGACGTCCCACCCCAGGTCAACCTCAACCTGCGCGCCACCGATCTGCTCAACGTGCAGGGTTCGGTCGACACCCAGGGGGCCTGGCAGACCCAGCTGCAATTGTTCTTCCGTTTCTGAAGCTGATGGCACACAGCACGAGCGCCAGCGGCGAACTGATCGGCATCGACCTGGGCGGCACGGCGATCAAGCTGGGCCGATTCAGCCCTGCGGGAGTGCTGCTGGCCGAGCTCACCGTGCCCACACCGCAGCCGGCGATGCCCGGTGCGGTGACGGTGGCGATCGCCGAGGCCGTGACCCAGCTTGATCCCGACCGCCGCGCCGATCGGGTGGGCATCGGCCATCCCGGTCCGGCCGACGGGGCGGGGCGCGTGGCGCGTGTCGCCATCAACCTCCCGGGGTGGGTCGATGTGCCGCTGGCCGACTGGCTCGAGCCAATGCTCGAGCGCCCCGTGACCTGCGCCAACGACGGCAACTGTGCCCTGCTGGCAGAACACCACAGCGGCGCAGCGCAAGGCTGCAGCGACGTGGTGCTGCTGACCCTGGGCACCGGCGTGGGGGGCGGCGTGCTGCTGGGGGGCCAGCTGTTCATGGGCCACCGGGGTGCGGCGGCTGAACCCGGGCTGATCGGCCTGGACCCCGATGGCCCGCCCTGCAACAGCGGCAACCGGGGCTCGCTCGAATCGTTCTGCAGCATCCGGGGACTAGCCAGGCTGAGCCCGCTGCCCCCCGACGCCCTCAACCAACAGGCCGACGCCGGCGACCCCGCAGCGCTGGCGGTTTGGCAGCGCTACGGCGAGCTGCTGGGGGTGGGGATCAGCTCGCTGGTGTATGTGCTCACCCCCGAGCTGGTGCTGCTGGGTGGCGGCCTGAGCGCCGCCAGCCGCCATTTTTTGCCGTCCCTGTGGCAGCAGGTCAACAGTCGCGTGCAGGCGGCCAGTCGCGAGGGGTTGCGCATTGCTCCGGCGGCACTGGGCAATGGTGCTGGCCGGCTGGGAGCAGCGCTGCTGGCCGCCCGGCGCTTGGGATGATGGGCTGATGAGCACCAGCGTTCCCGATCCAAGCCCCGACCTGCTGCAACGGGCCGCCGCCGTGCGCCGCAGCGCCATGGCCCTGGGGCAACGCTGCGATGCCGATCGCCGCACCGCCGTGCTGGCGATGGCCGAGGCCCTCGCAGCAGCCCAGAGCGCCATCGTGGCGGCCAACCAGGCCGATCTGCAGGCCGCTGCCCAGGAGGGGCTGGCCGAGGCCCTGGTGGCCCGGCTCAAGCTTGATGAACCAAAACTGGCAGCCGCCATTGAGGGGGTGCGGCAGGTGGCCCAGCTGGCCGACCCCGTTGGCGTGCGGCAGCTGCACACCGAGCTGGATGCGGGCCTGGTGCTCGAGCGCATCAGCGTGCCCCTGGGGGTGCTGGGGGTGATCTTTGAGGCGAGGCCCGACGCGGTGATGCAGATCGCTGCCCTGGCGATCCGCTCGGGCAATGGCGCCCTGCTCAAAGGGGGCCGCGAGGCCTCCCGCAGTTGCGCGGCGATCATGACCGCTCTGCAGACGGGACTCGCCGGCAGCGCTGTCGAGCCGACGGCGCTGGAGCTGTTGACCAGCCGAGAAGAGAGCCTTGGGCTGCTCAAGCTCGACGGACTGGTCGATCTGATCATTCCGCGGGGCTCCAACGCCCTGGTGCGCTTCATCCAGGACAACACCCGCATCCCGGTGCTGGGCCATGCCGATGGGGTCTGCCATTTGTTCGTCGATGCCGCGGCGGACCCCGACCTGGCCCTACGGGTGGCCATCGATTCGAAGACGCAATACCCGGCGGCCTGCAACGCGATTGAGACCCTGCTGGTGCACCGCACCATGGCGCCCACATTCGTGCCCCTGGCGATCGAGGCTTTTGGGGCAGCAGGCGTCGAACTGCGCGGTGATCCGGACGCCATGGCTCTGGGCGTGAGCCATGCCGCCAGCGATGACGACTGGAGAACCGAATACAGCGATCTGATCCTGGCGGTTCGGGTGGTTGACGACCTCGAGATGGCGCTCGAACACATTCGCCGCCATGGCTCACGCCACACCGACGCGATCTGCACCAACGATCCAGCCGCAGCCGATCGCTTCCTGGCCGCGGTCGACAGCGCCGGCGTGTACCTCAACTGTTCGACCAGGTTTGCCGACGGGTTCCGCTACGGCTTCGGGGCCGAGGTCGGCATCAGCACCCAGACCCTGCCGCCGCGGGGGCCGGTGGGTCTGGAGGGTCTGGTCACCTACCGCTACAGGCTGCGCGGTGAAGGCCACATTGCCGCCGACTATGCCAGTGGCAAGCGTCGCTTCAGCCACCGGGCCCTGCCGTTGTGACCCCTGCTGCTTGGGGCTCCGGCGATCAGATCCTGGTGCGCGGGTTGCGGTTGTGGGCGCACGTGGGGGTGCTCGCTCACGAACGGGAGCTGGGACAGTGGTTCGAGCTTGATCTGACGCTGACGGTTGATCTGGGCGTCGCCGGCCGCAGTGATGACCTGGCCCACACGCTCGATTACAGCCAGCTGATCACGGCGCTGCAGCAGCAGGCCCGCAGCATCCGCTGCCAGACGCTGGAGCATTACAGCGACTGCATGCTGGACCTGGCCGAGGCCCTCTACGGAACGGTGCCGATCGAACTGGAACTGCGCAAATGCAGCGCACCGGTACCGGGGTTCGGGGGAGTGGTGGCCGTGCGGCGGCAGCGCCTGGGACCGGGCTGATGCAGCAGCCTGATCACAACCGCAACAGCCAGCCCCGCCGGTCATGAAAGTCGGGCTCGCTGGCAGGGTGCCCCAACGCCCAGTAGCTGAGTTCGCCATCCTGCCCCTCGAGCACCGCTGTGAGACCCAACTCGAGCGGAGCACCGTTCAGCACGCGATCCTGCAGCAGGGGTGGGAGAGCACAGCTCAGCTCCAGCTCCACCAGTGCGCGCGGTGCACCCAGGCGGCAGTCAGCAAGGGGCGGAGCTGCCCGCGGACCCATCAGCGTCAGCGGCAGCTGGCTGTAGGCCAGCTCAGGGGCCTGGCCGGTGCGGTAACCGGAAAAGCGGTAGACGTTCCAGTCACCGGAAGGGGACAGGTTGAACTCCCAGTAGTTGTCAGCGCCAAGAACCCCGACAAAGGCTTCGAAACAAGTGTGCTGCCACAGGCCATCACGGCGCTGGGGATCGCCACAGGCACCAGCTGGACGCTGAGGCACCATCACCGTGCAGTCGGCAGGGGGCCAGATCAAGCGATAGGCCAACCGCAAGCCGGCAGACGAGCAGCTGGCCAGAGCCCAGAGCTGGGGCGATGGGCGTCCATCGGCTTCATCAGTGGGCCAGGGCAACAGCGAATGCCACGCCCTTGACGTTGCAGGTGGGCTTGCAGATGGGTTCATCGGCCGCAGAGCTCGTGGATCAAGGCACGAATCTCGGCTTCCTGGGCCTCGATGCTCTCCGTGAGTCGGAACTGCACCATGGCCCGTTCGAGATTGTGACGTGGGCGACTGACCTTGAAGTAGACGTCACCTTCAAGATCATCGGTGAAGAAGCGCAATCCCAGCTCGAATGGCAACAGTCTGATCGCGTCATAAAGGTGTTCAACATCGTGATCGCTGAGCACCGCACCGGCTTCGAGCAGGTATCCCCGCAGCATCGCCGCCGCCAGATCAAGATCAAAACGCACGGCATCAAGATCGGTGGTCTCTTCCCCGGCCCGATTGCAGCCAGAACGCAAGGCATCACCGATGTCGTAATGCAGCAGGCCAGGTTTGACCGTGTCGAGATCAACCATGGCGACAGCGCTGCCGGTGCGCGAACACAGCATCACGTTGTTGACCTTGGGGTCGCCGTGAATGGGCCGCAACCGCAGACGGCCAGCCTCCTTTGCCTGCTCAAGCACGGGCACGAGTGCGTCGCGGCTCGACACAAAGCGAGCACACCACTGGACCCGTGGATCCACCTGGCGTTCTGCCGCCGGTGAGCAACCAGCCGCAGCAGAGGCGATCACCGCGAGATAGCGCCTGTGATAACCGGGCGTGACATGAAAGCCCTCCAGGGTGTCAGTCAAGCGCTCGGTCGGCAGGTCGTGAATCAGGGCATGGAAACAGCCCAGAGCACGGCCGACCTCAAAGGCCTCGTTGTCCTGCCGAAGCACATCAAGGCTGTGGGCTCCTTCGACAAAGGTGAGCATGCGCCAGAACCCCTGGTCTTCGGTGCGCAGCCAGGCGCCTGAGCGGTCGTTGCCATGGCACGGGCTCCGCAGCGGAATCGGCAGGGGCAACTGCCAAACCGCGTCGTCACGGATCGCCGCCGCAGCATGGGTCGCCAACGCCTCCAGGTTCGCCATCACCAGCTCAGGCCGGGTGAACACCGTGGTGTTGAGCTGTTGCAACACATAGCGGCGACACGTATCGGTGCGCACCACGTAGGTGGCGTTGACGTTGCCATGGCCCAGAGGTTCAACCGATTGCGGGACCCCATCGGTGGCGAAGGCGCGGGCGAGGGCGAGTAGATCCATGGGGGTCATGGTGGCGCAGAGAGCTGCGGCACCACAACCAGTGCCTGAACCCAGCCATGGCTTGACTTACCCCAGATTCGCTTGCAGCCGACGCCGCAGGCGTCGGGTCAAAGCCAAACCAGACAAGGCGCCGAGCAACGGCAGCGGCCCGGGCACGCGCTCAACCGATTGGCGATAGGTGTTGGTGAAGCTTGTCAACGCTCCTGTCCCAGAAACACTGTAGGTATCGGTCACATTAAGCGCATTGAATGTGCCGTTCAGCAGTGAAAAATCTCCTGTATTCGGATCCGGGACCCCATTCAAGGAGCTCAGGGTGTTAAAGCGATTGCCCAGCTCACTTTTAACCACAGATGTTCCCAACACACCGGCATCAACACTATCAATTTTAACGCCTGAAAAATACCAACCAGGGTTATTGATGATGTCGATCACATAGGAGGTGGTTGCATTCGTAACGGGCGGCAACAACGGGCCGAAACCAGGGAAGCCTGGGTTGGCAGGGGTCAGGGGTTGAAAGAAAATGAACTGGACCGTAAACACATCCTGAACAATGCTGGCCAGGCTGATCGTGCCTGCGCCTGCACTGGGCAGGTTGGAGAATGTGACGCGCTTGTCAAGATACGAAAGAACCTGATTGCTGGCGCAAGGACCGTTGGGACCTGAATAGCCGCCAAAATCACAGATGGTCACCGCCTTGGCAGCACCCACATCTAAGCCGCTGAAAGCCGACGTCACACCGGTGATCAACAACCCCAACAAAAAGCCTTTGGATTGCAGGCGAAACGGATCTGACATTGGCGATAGCCTTTGTTCTTGGGTCAGACCCTAATCAGCCCGTCTGGGATCAAACCCGTTTTGCAGACTCAGATCGACTGCAAAACTGACGCACTGCCACTGGCAAGGTCCAGGCCCGAATGGCGGATCAATGCCTCAGTGCTGGGTGTGCGCCCCCTGAAGGCCTCAAAGATTTCAGCCGGCGCACGGCTCCCTCCCAACGACAGCACGGTGTCGCGAAAGCGACGGCCGGTGGCGACAACCTCGTCTTCGACGTCGAGGCCCACCTCTTCAAAGGCGCTGAAGGCATCTGCACTCAGCACCTCGGCCCACTTGTAGGAGTAGTAACCGGCGGCATAGCCACCGGCAAAGATATGGCTGAAGGCGCAGAGGAAGGCATCTTCGGCAATCGGCTCGAGCACGGTGGTGGTGCGGGCCAGATCGCGCCGCAGCTGCTCGGGGGTCTGGCCACAGTCAGGGGTCCAGACACTGTGCAACCGCAGGTCAGTCAGGGCGAAATGCACCTGACGCAGGGTGGCGCTTCCGCCCATGAACGTACGGGCGGCCAGCAGCTTCTGGTAGTCGGCTTCGGGCAAGGGTTCAGCGGTTTGCCAGTGGCGCGCCATGCCCATCAGGGTGGCGCGGTCATAACACCAGTTCTCCATGAACTGGCTGGGCAGTTCGACCGCATCCCATTCGACGTTGTTGATGCCGGCGGCCTGGGGCCGCTCGACCGTGGTGAGCATGTGCTGCAGCCCATGCCCGAACTCATGGAACAGGGTCTCGACCTCATCAAAGGTCATCAGGCTGGGGGTCTCGCCCACCGGCGGGCTCTGGTTGCAGATCAGAT
>CAZJIF010000044.1:0-13531 GCA_964546045.1 uncultured Klebsiella sp.
CGTTCGATCGCCGCATGCTGGATCTGTCCTGCGACAAAATCATTGAAACGGCCGATCACACCGCTGCGACGGCAATCGGACCGATTCCTCTGCCCACCAAGCGCAAGATTTATTGCGTGCTGCGGTCGCCTCACGTTGACAAGGATTCACGTGAGCACTTTGAGACCCGGACCCACCGCCGGATCATCGACATTTACAGCCCCAGCTCCAAGACAATCGATGCACTGATGAAGCTGGATCTGCCCAGTGGCGTTGACATCGAAGTCAAGCTCTGATCTGATCCCAAACGCGAGACACCCCTCGATCCTCAACGACGGGCTGCCTGGCTTTCCTAGGATCAGTGTCCTTATCGGGCAGCACCATGGGTGAACTGGCTGTACGGGAACTGCCCCTGTTTCCTCTGCCGGATCTGGTGCTTTTTCCCCAGGAAGTGCTGCCCCTGCACATCTTCGAACCGCGGTACCGCATGATGCTGCGCACCGTTCTGGCCGAAGACCGGCGTTTTGGGGTTGTGCGCTGGGATCCTGAATCCCAGCGCATGGCAACCGTTGGCTGTTGCGCTGAAATCATTCATTGCCAGACCCAGGACGACGATCGCAGCAACATCGTCACCATGGGCCAGCAGCGCTTTCGTGTGCTGGAGATCCTGCGCGAAAGCCCGTTTCGGGTCGGGCTGGTGAGCTGGATTGAAGACGATTCGGCGGAATCGCCCGCCTCGCTTGACGATCTGGCGGGGGACGTTTGCCAAGCCCTCAAGGATGTGGTCGAACTGACCGGCAAGCTGATCGGCAAACCAGCATCGCTGCCCAGCGATCTGCCAGATCTGCCGCGAGAGCTGTCGTTCTGGATTGGCGCCCATCTAGCTGGCCCGGTGGCCGAACAGCAGCAGGCCCTGCTCGAAATCACCGACACGGCCGAGCGCTTGCGCCAGGAATACGCCCTGCTCGATCACACCCGCAGGCAACTAGCAGCGCGCACCGTTCTCAAGGACACCTTCACCACCTCCTAGCCCCCACCGCAGCATGAGCCGGGCCTACACCGACAGCAGCAGCGTTGCCAGGGCGTATGACAGCTGGACCAACGACGCCCTGCTCGAGCGCCTCTGGGGCGAACACATTCACCTGGGTCACTACGGAGATCCGCCGCAAAGGCGCGATTTTCGGCAGGCCAAGCACGATTTCGTGCACGAACTGGTGCGCTGGAGCGGCCTTGACCAACTGCCGGCCGGGGCACGGGTGTTGGATGTGGGCTGCGGGATTGGCGGAAGCAGCCGCATCCTGGCCCGCTCCTACGGGTTTGAGGTGCTTGGCATCAGCATTAGTCCTGCCCAGATCGCCCGGGCCCAGACCCTGACAGCCGCGCCACTGAACCAGCACTGCCGCTTTGCGGTGATGGATGCTCTGCAGCTGGAGCTGAACAACCAGGAATTCGACGCTGTCTGGAGCGTGGAAGCTTGCCCCCACATGGCCGACAAGCAGCGTTATGCCGACGAACTGCTGCGGGTGCTCAAGCCCGGTGGACGCCTGGCGGTTGCCGATTGGAACCGGCGCGACCCCTCCCAGGGCGACCTGTCAGTGGTGGAGCGCTGGGTGATGCGCCAGTTGCTGGACAACTGGGCTCACCCCGAATTTGCCTCCATCGAAAGCCTGCAGGGCCATCTGCAGGGCAGCCTCCATGCGGCAGGGATCACGATCGAAACCGGTGACTGGAGCATCGCGACCCTGCCCTCCTGGTTCGAATCGATCCTTGAAGGAGCCCGCCGACCGGCTGCCGTGCTCGGCCAGGGTCTGCGTGGCGTGGGCCTGGGGCTGCGTGAGGTGCCCACGCTGGTGTTGATGCACTGGGCGTTTGCGACGGGGCTCATGCGCTTTGGGGTCTTTCGCGGCCAGAAGCCCCTTTGCCAGAAGCCCCTTTGATCGCCCATCCCGCCAGCGTCAGACCGCGTTGGTGATCGGATACGCGCCAAACAGCGCCAGATGCTCACACAGGGGTGACAGATCGTCCAGCGCCCCCTGCAGGGCAGCCGCGCCCGAGCCCTCGGCCAGTTCGAGGTCCACAAAAAAGATGTACTCACCCATCTCACGCTTGGAGGGGCGTGATTCGATCCGGCTCATGTTGAGGGCCCGCCGCTGAAAGCAGACCAGGGCCTCGAGCAGCGCCCCGGGATGGTTGGCATGGAGTGAGAACGCCAGGCTGGCCAGGGCGCCCTGCAACCGCCGCTCCCCCCGTCTGAGCAACAGAAAACGGGTGCAGTTGCCGGCCACATCATTGATCGGATAGGCCAGCACCTCAAGACCATGCTCGCGGGCAGCCTCAGTGGAGGCCACCGCCGCCCGGAAGCGACTGCCACGCACCAGACGGGCGGCCTCGGCGGTCGAGCTGGTGGGCAACTGCAGGGCCGTGGGCAACTGGGTCTCAAGCCACTGGCTGCACTGGGCCAGGGCCTGGGGGTGGGAGAGCACCTCGCTGACCGCCTCGACCGGCCCGCTGCCCACCAGGGCATGGCGAATCGGCAGCACCAGCGCCCGCGCCACCGTCAGATCAGGCTGCTCCCAGAGCGCATCGAGGGCCGCAGTGACACCTCCTTCGACCGAATTCTCGACCGGAACCACAGCCGCATCGGCAAGGCCGGTGGCCAGGGCCTGCACCACCGCCCGAATGCCCTGCTGGGGGAGCAGGTCGGGATCCTGCCATCCCTCGAGCGCGGCCAGGCGATGCGCGGCCTGCTCGCCATAGGTTCCGACGGGACCGAGAAAGGCAACACGCATGACAACTGGCGCTGGGGAGCTCGCAGGGGCGATCGATAGGATCATGCCGCCCCGGGCCCCAGCTCATGCCCCTGGCCTTCAGCGCCAGCCAGCAGCTGCAGTTGCGCGTGGGGCAGCGGCGCGATCGCCTGGCTGAGTACCTCAGCCACGAGCAACGCGTGGTGCACGCCCTGCTGGATCCCCAACAGCTGCAGACCCTGGAGCCAGGCCGGTACCGCTACACCGTGACCCCACTGCAGGTGTTTCAACTGCGGATCCAGCCGATCGTCGAACTGCGCACCCACCACGAGGGAGATCGCCTGGATCTGCAGGCGCTCGACTGCCACCTCGAAGGACTGGGCCTGGTGGACGACTTTGAACTAAGCCTTGACTCCTGGCTGGTGGCCACGGGCGATGGCCTCAGCGGTGAGGCCACCCTGGCCGTGCGGGTCAGCCAACCCCCACTGCTCAAGCTGATCCCGGCACGGGTGCTAGAAGCCACCGGACAGTCGCTGTTGGCAGGCATCCTGCTGGGCATCAAAAGCCGCGTGGGTCAGCAGCTGCTGGCTGACTTTGAACGCTGGTGCCAGGAATGCGCCCCGCCGCCCGCTGCCGGGTAGGCCTAGACCAGCCGCCGCAGAAAGCTGCGCCGGTGCAGCGGCGTCACCCCCAACCGCCGCAGGGCCTCGCGATGCTGGGCCGTGCCATAGCCCGCATGACGCTCCAGCCCATACCCCGGATAGCGCTCGCTCAGCCGAGCAATTAGCTGGTCACGGGCCTGCTTGGCCAGCACGCTGGCCGCAGCGATGGCCAGGTTGTGACGATCCCCCGCCACCAGGGTGCGCTGGTCCCCGGTCCACAGCCGCAACGGCAGGTTGCCATCAACAATGACCAGTAACGGGGCCCAAGATCGCCGTTGCAGGGCTCGCAGCATCGCCAGTTCGGTGGCTCGACGGATACCCCAACGATCGATTTCGGCGGCTGACGCCTGTCCCAGGGCGGTGGCCAGGGCATGGCCATGGATCAGCGGCACCAGGGCCTGACGGCGCCGGGCGGAGAGCCGTTTGCTGTCGGTCAGCCCGGCAGCCGCCAACGGCGCGAGGGCCTCGGCAGGCAGCTGCACCGCTGCCGCAAACACAGGACCAAACAGACAACCCCGCCCCACCTCGTCAACGCCAACGCAGGTGGCGGGATCGAGCCCGCCAAAGGGATCATCGGGATGAAGCTCAGCCGGCGGCTGATGAACGGCGCCGGCGGCGGCGGGGTTCGCCGGCATCATCGGCTTCAGGCGTTGGTTCTGGAGTGGGTTGTGACCTGGGCACCGGCGCCCGGTCGTGGCTGGCTCTGGGGTCGTGACTGGGCACCGTGACGGTGATCAGCGGCTCCTCGAGCAAGCCAACGGGCAAAGGGGTGATCTCGACGGCCACCACAGCAGGCTGGGCAGGGGCTGCTGCGGTCTCGGCGGCGAGCGTCTCGGGGGCCGTGTCGGTGGCATTGCGGCCCCGACGGCGACGGCGCCCACCGGCAGCGGCCAGTTGCTGGCGCGCCTCGTCGACCACAGCCTGGGGGTCTTCGCCGGGGCGCACCACACGCACCAGCAGGTTGTCGCCGGCGCTGCTCGGCTCGAGCAGCAGCGCGGGGCTCAACCCCATCCAGCCGTAGACCAATTCCTGGGTCTCATCCATGGGCACGGCCACCACCTCGAGCTCGGGACGGCGGCTACCGCCCCCCTCTGCAGAGGTTGAACCTGCGCTGGACTCGGCCTCGACCGGTTGACGCGTCGGCAACTCGCTGGTGGTGGTGCCATCGAGGGGCTCGGCGGCACCGCGGCCGCCGCGACCGCCGCGCCGGCGGCGAGCGCTGGCCTCGGGAGCACCGGGACTGAGCACCTCGGCACGGGCCGAAGCGGCAGAACGGACCAGACCCGACGTCGTGGCCAGGGGTTGCAGGGTGTCTTTGCCCGGCAGCACCGCCACATGGCCGAGGCCGCCGCAGCTGGGGCAGGCGCGACCGAACAACTCGTAGATGTTCTGACCCTGGCGCTTGCGGGTCAGCTCGACCAGGCCCAATTCGGTGAGCTGGGCGATCTGGGGTCGAGCCGCATCATGACGGACCGCCTGGGTGAAGTGCTCGAGCAGCTGCAACTGATCGCGGCGGGAATCCATGTCGATGAAATCGACAATGACCACACCACCGATGTTGCGCAGTTTGAGCTGACGGGCGATCTCAACAGCTGCCTCGCAATTGGTCCACAGCACCGTCTCGCGGGCATTGGCAGAGCGGGTGAACGAACCCGAATTGACGTCAACAACCGTCAGGGCTTCGGTGGGCTCAATGATGATGTAACCGCCTGATGGCAGGTCAACCCTTGGCTTGAGTGCATCGCGGATCGCCGCATTGACGCGGTAATGCTCAAGAATCTCCGTGGATTCGCGATGATGCTCGATCGCGGGAGCTGATGGATCTGCCCCCAGGAACGAGCTGACGCGACCCACAGCTGCAGCACTGTCGACCACCACCCGAACCACGTCAGGGTTGAAGTGATCGCGCAGGATCCGGTGAATGAAATCCTCATCCCGGTTCAGAAGAACTGGTGGATTGGCTGACTCCGCCGCCGCCTGAATGCCTTCCCATTGACGCAGCAGCGATTCAAGGTCGTCGATCAACAGGTCTTCGCTGACACCCTCGGCTTCGGTGCGAATCAGCAGTCCCGTCCCTGGGGGCTTGATCAGCACGCCGAGGGCCCGCAGGCGGTTGCGCTCGTTTTCGCCGTTGATGCGCCGCGAAATGTTGACCCCCTGGCCGTGGGGCTGCAACACCAGAAAGCGTCCAGGCAGCGTGAGGTTGCCGGTGAGGCGAGGCCCCTTGGTGCCAGTCGGCTCCTTCATCACCTGGACCAGAACCTTCTGACGCGGCTCCAGTAGTTCGGTGATTCCAGCCGCGCCCTTTTTGAGCCTCAGCGGGCCCAGATCAGTAACGTGAATAAAACCATTTTTCTCGCTCTCCCCGATGTTGACGAATGCAGCATCGATACCGGGGAGGACGTTTTCAACAGTACCCAAATAGACGTCGCCAATCTGATAACGACCTTGGGCAACGATTAATTCGTCGACGCGGTCATCGGTGAGAACCGCGGCGATCCGCAGCTGCTCGGCGATGACAATCTGCTGGGGCATGGAAGGGGAAGGGTGCGCTGGCCAGCCCTGCTGGCACGTGTGCTGCGGCAGATGCCGTATAAAAAACTGGTGAGAGCCACAAAAGAATTCAATCTTTCGGCCCTGAAATAGAAGCTAAAATTGTTGAACCGAATAGTTCGGGCCGGACCTTGGGGCCCTGCCAGAACATGAATCCAATCAACCGATCAACGAAAACTTGGACGCCGCGGAAGGACTCCCCGGAAGTCAGATGGAATCAGAATTCTGGGGCGGAAGAAATCCGTGGATTGAGCCACCGAGTTCTTCAGGGATTGGCCATGCGCAGCCAGGTGCTGTGCAGAAGCCTGACAATGAGGAACAATCTTCGAGACGAAGAAAAACCTCGTGAATCTGACTACAGCCTATTGAATGGCCGTATCCTGATCTGGTTTTAACCTAGCACGATCGCAGCAACAATGCCTGCCGGCAAAGTGCGCTCACATCCAGGGGGCACTCCAGGTACTCAGCCAGCCAGTGCTGGATCTGCTGGGGCCGCAGACTGCGTCCCTGCTGGTCGATTGCTGCCTGCAGGCGGAGGCTGACGGCGCGGTCGCCAGCCTCCGCCTCGAGATCCAGTGCCAGCAATGCCGGCCGGCAGTCCCGTTGCCGAGGGCGGCCCTTTTTGTCACTGTCCTGCCAGATCAGGCTCTCGCGAGACAGCAACGCAGTAACAGCCTGCTGCCAGGACGACCAGCAGATCGGCGTTCGCCCTGTGGAGAGATCCTTCAGCTCAAACTGCCACCATGCCGCCTCCAGTTCCTGGGACAGGCTGGGACCGAACACCGGCACCTCGGCCGCTGACAGCAACGCCAATTCGGGTGTCAGCTCGGCCTGCAACCGATGCCGAACCACTGCCGGATCAACCGGTGCGGTGAACTCCAGATCGAGCCACTCGCCCAAACCCTCGACGCCCAGGGGCAGCGACAGGGCCAGTTGCAGCCGCGGCAGGGGGTGAAAACCACCGGTGAAGCTCACCGGCAACCCCGTGCGCCGCAGGGCACGCTCGAGCATCCGCAGCGTGTCGAGGTGGCTGATCAGAGCCAGGGACCCAGTTTTGGCAAAGCCGATCCGCAGCCGGCACACCCGCTCACTGGCCGGGGCCCGCTGGGGCACTGCCGGCGGCACCGGCGGCGGCTGGATCACCACGTTGTGGCCCAGATCTGGCCCGCACACACCGCAGCTGCTGCACCCCTCAAAGGAGCAATCGGGCACCACGGCGGCGGCCAGGGCGTTCCTGAGGTCTTCGGCGAGCCAACGTTTGTCGAGCCCCGAATCGATGTGATCCCAGGGCAGGCTCTGACGGCAGAAGGCATCGAGGTCATCTGGACTGAGCGTTTCGGCTGCGCTCCAGGCACCCATTTCCAGAGCCCGGTAGCGGCCGCGCAGCCCAGCGGCCTCGATCGCGCCGGTCCAGGCGTTGTGGCTGCGCTCGGCCGACTCAAACCAGGCATCCATGGCGGCACCGGCGCGCCAGGCGGCCTCGATCACGGGCGCCACGCGGCGGTCGCCGCGGCCGATGAAGTCCTCGATCGCCGACAGGCGCACATCGGTGACGTTGACCTTGAGACCGCGCAGCTGCCGAAAGGCGCTGCGCAACAGCTGCTGACGCCGCCCGAATTCGGCCGTGCTGACGCTGTGCCACTGAAACGGCGTGTGGGGCTTGGGGGTGAAGTTGGAGATGGTGATGTTCAGCTCCAACCGCCCCAAATCGCTGCACTGCTGCTGCAGAGAGCGGCAGGTGTCGACAATCCCGAGCACATCGGCATCGGTTTCGCCCGGCAGGCCGATCATGAAATAGAGCTTCACCTTGCGGTAGCCCTGCTCCATCGCGGTGCGGATGCCGCTTAGCAGCTCGGCATCAGTCAGGCCCTTGTTGACGATGTCGCGCAGGCGCTGGGTGCCGGCTTCGGGCGCAAAGGTGAGTCCACCTTTGCGGGCGCCACCAATCACGTGGGCGATGTTGGCGTCAAAACGATCCACCCGCTGGCTCGGCAGGGTGAGGGTGACGTTCTTGTCGGCCAGACGGTTGCGCAGCTCGACCCCCACCGCCGGCAGGGCCAGGTAGTCGCTGCAGCTCAGCGACAGCAACGAAAAATCGCTGTAGCCGGTGCGGCGCATGCCTTCTTCCACCGCCTCAACCACCGCCTCGGGCTCCACGTCGCGGGCCGGCCGGGTGAGCATGCCGGGCTGGCAGAAGCGACAGCCGCGGGTGCAGCCGCGGCGGATCTCGACCGTGAGCCGGTCGTGCACTGTTTCGATGTGGGGCACCAGCCCCATGGCGTAGTGGGGCATGGGCGTGGCCGTGCGCCGCTGGATCCGTGCCGGCACGTCGGGCTCGCGTGGCACCACGCTCACCCCGTCGGCGCCGGGTGCATAGAGCGAAGGCACGTAGACCCCCGGCACCTGGGCCAGATCGCGAAGCAGCTGACGGCGCGTCAACCCCGTGGCCCGGGCCTCGGCCACCACCAAGCCGATCTCGGGCAGCAGCTCCTCGCCATCGCCCAGGGCAATGAAGTCGAAAAAGGCCGCAAACGGTTCGGGGTTGCTGGTGGCGGTGGGCCCTCCAGCAAAGATCAGCGGTGGCGCCTCCGGGTGCGCCAGGGGCAGATCGCCCCGGTCAGCCGCCTGAATCGGGATTCCCGCCAGATCGAGCATCTCGAGGATGTTGGTGCCCCCCAGCTCGTAACTGAGCGAAAAGCCAAGAATGTCGAAGGCGCTCAGGGGCCGGCGACTCTCAACCGCAAACAGGGGGACGCCCCGGTCGCGCAGCCGGGCCGCCAGATCAGCCGCCGGCAGGTAGCTGCGATCGCACAGCTGGCCTGGAACGCTGTTGAGAATGGAATAGAGAATGATGTGGCCGCTGTTGCTGGCGCCCACCTCGTAGACCTCGGGGTAGGTGAGGGCCCAGCGGACGCCGGCATCGGCCCAGGCTTCCTGCCAGTCGCGGGGCTCCACGCCACGCTCGTTGCCCAGATAACGGGCCGGCTTGCTGATCGTCAGGTCAATCAGGGCATCGAAATCGATCGGGGCGTCGGGGCGACTCTCGGCAGGGGGGGCAACGGTCAAACGCGAGAGCGCCGGATGCCGGCAGCGTGGCTATCTGAATCGTATGCAGGTCTGGGGTTGCAGACCTCAGGGCTCACGCACAGCAGGATTCAGACCCAACTGCCCGGCCTGGCCCCCAAAGGCGCGATCAAAGCTGATCAGAGCCGAGCAGCCTTCGCTGCGCAGCAGGTGCAGGGCGTCGGCAAAGTCGAGGCCTTGGGCATACCAATCGAGGGCCTGGACCACCTGCTCCTCCTGTTCCAGGTGCAACTGGCGGATCTGAAGCAAACCCCGCAGGGCGCTGATGATGGCTTGCCGCGGCAGCCGATAGGCCCCCCGCAACACCCATTCGAGCTCGAGCACGACCGTGATCGGCACGAAACAGGCGGGGCTGGCATCGATCAGCTCAGCGACGCGGCCCGCCTGCTGCGGATCGTCGTTGGTGAGCAAGCGCACCAGCAGATTGGTGTCGAGGGCGATCGGCAGGCTCATGCTCAGCCCTTGGTTGCATAGAGAGCCGGATCCATCCGCTCCAGCGGAACGGTCTCACCCTGGTATCCCACGCAGCCGATCAAGGCCTGGGCGCTAGTCATTTTGTCTTGCGTTTGGGGAACCAAATGCAGTCCATCGGGCTCAAGGCTGAGCGCCAGTAGGTCTCCAGCCCTGAGTCCAAGCAATTTCCGCATCCTCGCCGGAATGACCAGTTGCCCCTTGGAGGAGAGCTTGAGCAGAGCATCCATCCGAGACATCCTCAACCTGCTTACCAGGGTAAGCCGCTCAGCACCCGCGTTCCCACCCCGCCATAGGACAATCGCCGCCAGTGTCAACGGGCCTCCAGCGGCCCCCTCCCCGGCAATGGCCCAGGTCAACGGCAACTACCTCAAGCTCAAAGCGGGTTACCTGTTCCCCGAGATCGCCCGGCGGGTCAAGGCGTTCAGTGAGGCCAACCCCAGCGCACCGATCATTCGGCTGGGCATCGGCGATGTGACCGAGCCCCTGCCCGAGGCCTGCCGCAGCGCCATGAAGGCAGCCATCGACGAGATGGGCACCCGCGAGGGCTTCCACGGCTACGGGCCCGAGCAGGGCTACCTGTGGCTACGCGAAGCCATCGCCCATCACGATTTCCAGGCACGCGGCTGCCAGATCACGGCCGAAGAGATTTTTGTGTCGGACGGCAGCAAATGCGACAGCGCCAACATCCTCGACATTCTTGGCGAGGGCAACCGCATCGCCGTGACCGACCCGGTCTATCCGGTGTATGTCGACAGCAACGTGATGGCGGGCCGCACCGGCGAGGCCGATGACGCCGGCCAATACGGCGGCCTCACCTATCTGCCCATCAACGCGGAGAACGGCTTCACCGCTCAGATCCCGACCGAAAAGGTGGATCTGATCTACCTCTGCTTTCCCAACAACCCCACCGGCGCCGTTGCCACCAAGGTCCAGCTCAAGGCCTGGGTCGACTACGCCCGTGCCAACGGCGCCCTGATCCTGTTTGACGCCGCCTACGAGGCGTTCATCCAGGACCCGAGCCTGCCCCACTCGATCTACGAGATCGAAGGGGCACGCGAGTGCGCGATTGAATTCCGCTCGTTCTCCAAGAACGCTGGCTTCACCGGCACCCGCTGCGCCCTGACGGTGGTGCCCCGCGGCCTGATGGGCACGGCAGCCAATGGCGAGCCCGTGGAACTGTGGGGCCTGTGGAACCGGCGCCAGTGCACCAAGTTCAACGGCGTCAGCTACATCGTGCAGCGCGGCGCCGAGGCGGTCTACAGCCCCGAAGGCCAGGCCCAGGTGAAGGCGCTGATCGCCTTCTACATGGAGAACGCGGCGATCATCGGCCGCGAGCTCACCGCCGCCGGCCTGCAGGTGTATGGCGGCGAACAGGCCCCCTACGTGTGGCTCAAAACGCCTGAGGGCGTCGATTCCTGGGGTTTCTTTGATCTGCTCTTGAGCAAGGCCCACGTGGTCGGCACCCCCGGCAGCGGCTTTGGCGCTGCGGGCGAGGGCTACTTCAGGCTCTCGGCGTTCAACAGCCGTGACAACGTGCTGGAGGCGATGCAGCGCATTCAGGGCGCCCTGGCGGTCTGAAGGGATCCCTAAACTGACGAGCCAGCCATTCAGATCCGCGTTTGATGCCCCCCACGGTCGTTGACGTTGTGTCAACACAGGTGTTCACCTTGGTGAGTGCCAGTGAGACGCCCTCACGGGAGTCCGGTGGCGCCGCGGTGATGGAGAAAGCACCTGAGCGGGTACGAAAACCGTCACCCCGCTACAAGGTGCTCTTGCACAACGATCCGGTCAACGCCATGGAGTACGTGGTGATGACCCTGCGCCAGGTCGTGCCCTCGCTGAGCGAACAGGACGCCATCGCTGTGATGCTCGAGGCCCACAACACCGGCGTAGGCCTGGTGATCGTCTGCGATCTGGAGCCGGCTGAGTTCTACTGCGAGACGCTCAAGGCCAAGGGCCTGACCAGCACGATCGAACCCGAGGAATGAGGCCATGACCAGCGGCGGTGCGGCACCCAGGCTCCACTGGTGGGGCACGGTGCTTTACGTGCCGCTGCTCTACGGGGTGGGCTGGCTGAGCAGTCGCCCCCTACTGCTGCTCGCCCCCAGCTGGCGCAGCGATCAGGTGGATCTGGCCGGGCTCGCCGTCTCGCTGGTTCTGCTGCTGCTGACACTGCCGCTGCGCCTCCATCGGGGCTGGGGTGTGGAGCATCCCTGGCATGCCCTCGGCATTGCGACGTCCCCCAAGCTTGGACTTCGCGCCTTGGTGCGGGGTCTGCTGAAGGCAGTCCTGCTCCTCGTCGGCGTCTGCGCTGCGTTGCTGGCCACAGGACAGGCCCGCTGGCTGGGGGAGCTGAGCTTCGGACAGCTGCTCAACGCCTTGGCCCTTGTGCTGGGGGTGGGCTTCGCCGAGGAGTTGCTGTTTCGAGGCTGGCTCTGGGGCGAACTGGAGCGGCTGATGCCTGCCCGGCGGGCGATTGCCCTTCAGGCGGCACTGTTCGCACTGGTGCATCCCTGGTATCGACTGCCTGGACTGGAGTCCATCGCCCTGCTGATCGGTCTTGTGCTGTTTGGATTCACCCTCGCTCTGCAACGGCGTGCCGATCAAAGCGTGCTCTGGGGCTCGGTCGGATTGCATGGCGGACTGGTGGGAGGGTGGTTTTCCCTCCAATCAGGCCTGCTTGAAATCTCACCGGCCACTCCCGCATGGCTCATCGGTCCTGGCGGCGCTAGCGCCAACCCGATCGGAGGCCTTCTTGGCTGGATCGGGCTGGCTGGCCTGCTCTGGATACGACGTCGCTGGTGGCCTGATCAACTGAGATGAATCAGCAACACCTCAAATCCCATTCACCTCAACAGGAGATTTGAGATCGATATTCCATTGCAACGAAGTTCCTTGCTCGAGCAGGCCCGGATAGATGAACGTGTTGATCACACCAAGCATGGCCCTTTGAACCAAAGGCTGATTGGGAGCCATCCCTTGACTTGCCTTGACAAGGTAGGAACTAAAAATCTTGGCTGGATCTTGCCCAGCGTAAGCACCAGGAGCGATGCTGTCGAGGACAAGATAAGGGTCTCCCGAAACTCTTGGAAGAACAGGAAAGGTCGCCGCATCTTGTTCTGATATGCCAAATTTTTGCTTACCACGGAAGGTGGGGAGTTCAATCGCACCCCAGAACTTCCAATTCACATCGTCCAAATAAATCGTCCCCTTACCTGTAATCGGATCGATTTTTCCGCCCGCTTTGCCAATCTCGACTTCTCCAGAAAAAGAGGTCGAAAATCCCAATTGATAATTCCTGGATACAGTCACGCGTGGGCACACAAATGTGATGACATCCCCAGCGTCGTTGGTACCAACGGAAACAATTCCATCCTGGAAATCCAGCGTTCCGCTTCGACTCAGGCCAAGCATATTCTTGGGAGACGCCCACTGAAAGCGCACACCACTAGCTTCATATTTTTTGGTCACCAAACCTCGGTGATCATGATTATCACCAAGCACAACAGGAGGCTCAGCAGTTCCCACAGGGGACCGAGAGACTTTGGCGACTGACCGGCGTAAACCCGATTGACGATCACGGAAAGCATCCTCAACCGGAATCAATTGGGTGCGCTTTACAGAAACAGGCAATGTGCTCGCTATTTGAGACATGAAGACATACGTTCAAGCATCTACTCTACAGGGCCTGACCCTCAGTCTCAAGACAAACAACGTCTATCAGCCTCGACCCATCCCGACCCGAACCGCAACCAAGGCAAAACTGAAGACAACAGCCAAGTCAGCAACACCATTCAATGCACTGCTGTTGCCAGTGCTCTGCGCCCTTCCACGGGAGCATGCAGCGCCTCCTCTAACGGCGTGCAGCCGTAGTCGCGCTCCAGAAGCGCCATGACCGTGCGGCCAAAATCGCCCGGGTTGGTATCGAAAGCCTCCAAACAGATGCGGCCGAAGGTCCGGCCCATCGGTTCGGGATTCCAAAGCAGCTTGCGCGCCGTCCAGGGCAGCATGCTCATCGGGTTGTAGCCAGGC
>CAZJIF010000045.1:0-2046 GCA_964546045.1 uncultured Klebsiella sp.
CCAGCGGCCAGGCCCGCGCCCTGGCCATGGCCTACGCCAAGGGCATTGGCGGTACCCGCGCCGGCATCCTGGAGACCAACTTCAAGGAAGAGACCGAGACCGATCTGTTCGGCGAGCAGGCCGTGCTCTGTGGCGGCCTCAGCGAGTTGGTGAAGGCCGGTTTCGAGACCCTGGTCGAAGCGGGCTACCAGCCCGAACTGGCCTACTTCGAGTGCCTGCACGAGGTCAAGCTGATCGTTGACCTGATGGTCAAGGGCGGCCTGACCGCCATGCGCGATTCGATCTCCAACACCGCCGAATACGGCGATTATGTGAGCGGTCCGCGTCTGATCACCGCCGACACCAAGGCCGAGATGAAGCGCATCCTGGCTGATATCCAGGACGGCACCTTTGCCCGCAACTTCGTGGCCGAGTGCGACGCCGGCAAGCCCGAGATGCAGAAAATCCGCGATCGCGATGCCCAGCATCCGATCGAGCAGGTGGGCAAGGGCCTGCGTTCGATGTTCAGCTGGCTCAAGACCGCCTGATCCACCCCCTGTTGCTGGTGCTGCTGGCCAGCGGTCTGGACCGCCTGGTCGGCGACCCCCGCTGGTGCCCCCATCCCGTTGTGGTGATGGGTTGGTGCATCAGCCGCCTGCGCGCCCTGGCCGAGCGTTGGGCTGGTGATCGGCCCTGGAGCCTGCGCTTGGCCGGTGGTCTGATCACCCTGCTGCTGGTGGGCGGCAGTGGCGCTGCCGGCTGGGGGCTGGTGTCCCTGGCACAGACCACCCCGCCCGGCACCGTTCTGCACGGCCTGGCGCAGCTTGCCGTCGTGATCGCCCTGGCCAGCGCCTTGGCGGGCCGCAGCCTGGCCCAGGCGGTGCGGGTGGTCCTGCAGGCTTTGGCTCACGGCGATCTCGTGCTGGCACGCAGGCGGCTGGCCTGGATCGTCGGTCGTGACACCGAGACCCTCAACGAAGCCGAGGTGTTGCGGGCCCTGGCCGAGACAGCCAGTGAAAACGCTGTGGACGGGTTGTTCGCACCGCTGTTCTGGATGCTGATCGGTGCGCTTTTCGGTCAGCCGCTGGCCCTGGCCTGGGGCTTCAAGGCGGCGAGCACCCTCGACTCGATGCTGGGGTACCGCACCGGCAACCTGCGCTGGTTGGGCACAGCCGGCGCCCGGCTTGATGACCTGTTGGTCTGGCTGCCGTGCCGGTTGGTGGCCTTCAGCCTGGGCCAGCTCGGTCCGGCGCTGGTTGATGGGGCACCGGATCCATCACCCAATGCCGGGGTGTCCCAGGCTGCCTATGCCCATGCGCTGGGGGTGCAGCTGGGGGGGCGCAACCGCTATGGCGGCCAGGAGCGCAGCAAGCCCCTGCTGGCGGCTGGACGTCCGGCCCCCGACCAGGCGACTGTGCTGCAGATGCTGCAGCTCACGCGCCGGCTGGCACTGCTGTGGTTGCTGGTGGCGGCGGTGGGCTTTGCCCTGGTTCACAACGTCACAAAAGCTCTCAGTTGATTGCTCTGGCGGTCGGCCCTGCCAATGCTGAATCGAGGTTCAGAAGGCCATGGCGATTCGCGAGTTGCTCGAAGACGCGCTCCAGGAGCCGTCAATTGGCAGCACAGCCTGCTTTCGCTGGCACGCGACTCCGGTTGGGATCGCCGCGCTCTGGAGTGCTGAGACACCCCCGGGTGCTCCACCGTTTGAGGCCGCTCTCAAGGAGGGGCTGCAAGTGGGGCTGGACCTGAGCCGTGAGGAACGGGAATTCCATCAGGTCAGTTCAGGCCTTGTGTTGTTGTTTCACAGCTGACGGCTGACAGGGTCCAGGGCCTTGCTTAGGGTCCGGCTGATTGTTCCCGACAGACCATGGCGAAACTCAGCAAGCGCCTGCTCGCGGCCGTGCTTCTGGGGGGCCTGCTCTCCTTGCAGGCCTTGACGGCCCAGGCCTGCGACAGGCATCCCCGCGGTCATCAGAACAGCTCTGAAACGGTGACCGACTACACCCAGAAGCGCTGACGCCGTCCCTGGCGGCGCCAGCCGCCGCTGTAGGGCTGCATGCCGATCGC
>CAZJIF010000045.1:2146-6867 GCA_964546045.1 uncultured Klebsiella sp.
GAGGGTCAGTCGGTTGCTGCTCAAGCGCTGTTGCAGGTGGGCAAGGGTGGCCTCGGCCATGGGGGCTTTGGGTTGCTGGCCTCACCCTGACGACGCTGTCGTTTCAGAGGATGAGTGCAAACGCTCAACCCTCCCACAACCAGGCGGCTGGTGCCGATGGGCGCTGATCACCATCACCAACCTCCGGAGCCCGCTGCCATCAGCAGCTGTGAACGGCGGGATTTGGGCCCTTGTGTCATGGGTTTTCCGCCGGTTTTCCACAGGCCTTGAAGCGCAGGCTGCAGGCGCCAACGGAGCTTGTGGCGCAGCGCTGGGAAAACGGTTTTCCGCTTGACAGCCGTCAGCGATGGGAGGCGATGGCATGGACTGCGAGCCCCGATTGCCTTGAAACGCTTGCGCCGCAGTTAAGTCCTGAAGCAAGATCTCTTGGACTCGTTTTGGTTTCAGCTTTTGACGTCGGTGGCATCGGTGTGAGCTGATGGGTGGGTCAGAAGCGTTGGAGATCGGATGTCGCTGGTGCCTGAGTCAATGGATGTGCACGTGAGTGTGGAAAACCAATTCCCCGAGGATCTCTATGACGCCATGACCGCGTTCATTCGCCATCACCCGCAATGGGACCAGTACCGGCTGATGCAGTCGGCCGTGGCCGGCTTTCTGTTTCAACAGGGGTGCCATGACCAGGCGGTGGTCCGTCATTACCTCGATGGCCTGTTTCGCAAACCGTTGGCTCCCGTCGTCTGAGGTCCCCAAAGGAGTCAGCTCGGCAAACCGCTCGAGTAAGGTTTGAGTCAGGTCCGAGAAACGTTCTGGACCAAAGCGGACCATTTTTTGATCATCAGCGAATCATTCAGGCAGCGCACAAAACAGGATCCAAGGGACTGGACCCGCTGCCGTTTTCTTTCAAGCTCCACGGTGGAGCCCTGTCTCGTCGAAAGTTCACCCCTTGACTCTGCGCAACGGCGCCGGTGGCAGAAGGGTCTGTTGGAAGGAGAGTTCTGACCAATTCCATGGCATCGCGACCCAGCCGAACCCCAGTCCAGGTGCCGGGCGCGGCAAGTCGTTTTCTCTATTCCCTCGGCCCCGTTTTCATCATCTGCAGTCACCTGGGCTGCACCTTGGTGTTGGTCACCGGGCTTGGCCTGGGTGCCCTGCTCTGGGCCGTGGGGTTGTACCTCATTCGGATGTTGGCGATCACGGCGGTGGTCCATCGCCTCATTGCCCATCGCAGCTACCAGGCCGCGCGGCCGGTCTGGTGGATCGGCTCATTGCTGGCGGCTTCGGCGGGGCAGATGGGGCCCAGCTGGTGGAAAGCTCACCACCAGCAGCATCACCGCCATGTCGATGGTCAGGGGGATCCCCACACCCCGCTGTTGTCCCGCCAGGGTTGGGGAGGCTTCTGGCATTCACAGCTGGGCTGGTTGCTGACATCCGACTTTCAACCCGAGCGGTTGCCTGCCGATGTCGAGGCTGACCCGTTGTTGCGCTTGATCGACCGCGGCCATCTGCTGCCCCCCCTGGCCCTGGCCTGGCTGTCGTGGCAGCTGGGTGGCCTGCCCTGGCTGGCTGCTTTCTGTCTGAGCACCACCGTGCTGTTTCATGCGGTCGCCAGCGTCAATTCGGTTGCCCACCTGGCGGGCTCCCAGCCCTTTGCCACCGGCGATGGCAGCCGCAACAACCCCTGGGTGGCCCTGCTGACCCTGGGCGAGGGATGGCACAACCTGCATCACGCCTTTGCCGGATCAGCCCGCCAGGGCATCAGCGTGCGCAACGGACAGATCGTGCTGCTGCCAGACCCCACCTACCGCTTCATCCAGCTGCTCGCCTGGCTCGGCCTGGCGGGTGGGTTGCGCATTCCCAGCGATCGTGCCCTGCTGGCCCGCGCCGCAGTTCCTGGTTGAGGGGCGTCACTGGCTTGCAGCCGCTGCATAATTCCCCAACCCCTGACGACCGGCCTCCGGATCTCCACAGACGATGAGCGAATCTGGCGCGCAGGCCTTGCGCATTCTGGTGGCCGACGACGAGGCCAACATCCGGCGCATTCTCAAGACCCGGCTCGAGATGCAGGGCCACGAGCTTGCCCTGGCCGAGAACGGTGCCGAGGCGTTGGAGTTGTTCCGTGGCTTTGAGCCGGACCTGGTGGTCCTTGACGTGATGATGCCCGAGCTCGATGGCTTTGCCGTCACCGAGCGCATCAGGGCCCAATCCGAGGTCCCGATCATCCTGCTGACCGCTCTCAACGAGGTGGCGGATCGCATCACCGGTCTCGAGCTGGGGGCTGACGACTACATCGTCAAACCGTTCAGTCCCAAGGAGCTCGAGGCCCGCATCCGCTCGGTGATGCGCCGCAGCGCCACGGCTGGTGGCAGCGTGCCAGGCAGCAGTGGTCGCAGCAGCCATGTCGTGGTCGTGGGTGACCTGAGCCTGGACTTCTGCAAGCGTCAGGCCCACCGTGGCAACGAGCGCATCCGCTTGACGGGCATGGAGTTCAACCTCCTGGAACTGCTGATCAGCCGCTGTGGCGAGCCGATTAGCCGTCTCGACATGCTCGAGAAGGTCTGGGGCTACAAACCCGAGCGGGCCTCCGATAGCCGGGTGGTGGATGTGCATGTCTCCCGCCTGCGCGCCAAACTCGAAGACGACCCTGAAAATCCCGAGCTGATCCTCACGGCTCGCGGCATGGGGTACATGTTCCAGCGCATCCATGGCCCGGTCGAGACGGCCGCCTCCTGAGCCCAGCCAGCGCCCGCACGTTCTCTCTGTTTCCACCATGGCCCCCTTCCTGGCACCGATCAGCCTGTTGCTCGTTCTGGCGGCGGCCGGCATGGCGCCGGCTGCTGCCCAGCAGGCGGGAGCCAGTCCTGCTGGGCAGCAGCCGGTCCTGGATCAACAGCCGGCTGGCAACCAGGCCCGGCCGGCTGCAGACACCCCTGCGCTGACCGAGAAGGAAAAAGCCCTGCTGCAGAAAATCCGCTCTCTCAAGGCCCCCCGCTGGCGCACATTTGGCAGTTGCCGCTACGACTGGACTGCCTGGCGCCTGGCCCCGGAAGCGGTGCGCACCACCAGCCGCGAGTGCGGGGTGCCTCCGGTGAGCGAGGCGGTGGCCGTGCATTGCGCCACTCTTAAGGTGAGCGCACGCAGCGGTGAACAACCCTGGAGCAGCTGGCGTCTGCCGCTGTCCACCAGCGAATCGACCAGCAGCGGCGGAGAAGACCTGATGGTGGCAGCCCTGTGCGCCAACGCTCAGACCCCGGCAGAGCCACCCACGATCAGCACGCCGAAGCAGAGCAAGCCAGCCACCACGGTCAAACCTGCACCAAGGACAGCTCCTGCCAAACCGCAGTGACGCACCACTGACAGTTGCTCAGCAGGTGTGCTGCGACTGGCGGGCCATGGACTGATTGGCCGAACGCGCTGCGCCGTCCAGTTCAACGCAACTGATGCTGGGCTAACACGGTCCTTGATGAAGCAGATGATCGACAACATCTGCTTGTCGGTTGCTGAACAATCTTGTCTGTCCAACCATCATCCACGACCGTTGATTGCAGTGCCCCCTCCACCACCGCAGATTCCGGGAAAATGTCACTCCTTTCCGCAATCGACCTGGGGACTGTTGATGGGGCGGGGTTAGGTTGCAGGCGCATCGAAACGAGATGTCTTGGCTTGTTGCGCCAATTGAAAGGACTCGCGTAGCAAGCCTGCAGTACGATCTGGCAAATGATTTTTGACGTAGGTCTCCAGGACATTCATCATCAAGGCGGCATTTAGATTGTCGCTTTGAGGTGGAAAGTGCTGCAAAAAAAAGACCGAAACGATGCAGCCAAAGGCGTCGTTATGGGCCTTGATCTCGTCAAGTTACGGCAATGAAACCAAAAAATATGGGTAGCAGCCAAAGATGGGTTGATCTACTGCATATCGATGCGTCGTTTCAAAACCAGTTGATTGATCTGCCTATTCTTTGACAGGGCTGCGGCGATCCTCTGCATGCCCGATAAAAAATATTCATTTACCTTTTAAATATGGATAGCCTTTTTGCGTCTAATTCGCTCGGTTTATTCGCGGTTGTTGTTGTTCGCTATCTGCTTGTAGCCGGATTAACTTGGTGCATTTTCTACTCTCGTGCATTAAAGCTAGGCAGAGATGCCCTCCACGACATTCGACTTTCGATTGTCTCAGCAGGGATTCTAGCGATGGTAATTGCAGCAGCAGTGGAGGTTCACCTACTTAACTTAAGCCGAATTTGCTATCGGCACTGTGAACAACCCTTGTGGTACATCGTAGGGAGCTATCTAGCTGTACTTGTCTTGCAGGATGCATGGTTCTATGCAACTCATCGCCTATTCCATCATCCTCAGTTGTACCACTGGGCCCACCAGGGCCATCACCGATCGCGAAGGCCTTCGCCCTGGACCTCATTTGCATTTGATCCCATTGAATCCTTGGTTCATGCAATGTTTCTTGTATCCGTTGTATGCCTCATCCCTCTCCATCTCGGCACCATTTTTGCAGTGCTAACGACAATGACCATTTGGGCCGTTGTCAATCACCTTGGACCTGAACAGCTCCCCGTTCGCTTTCCCCATCACTGGCTGGGCCGATGGATAATCGGCCCAGCTCACCATTCCGTTCATCACTCTCACCAGGATAAGCATTTCGGGCTCTATTTCACCTTCTGGGACCGGGTCATGGGGACGGAGGATCGTGTATACAACAATAAAATGAAG
>CAZJIF010000045.1:6967-9840 GCA_964546045.1 uncultured Klebsiella sp.
AAAATGCTTATAAACACTGATCGCTAAAAATTAGATTGGTGCGCCGATGCCGCGCATTGCCAGTGCTCCAATTTTGTGGCTTGGCCTTGATGCTCTGCCGCAAATCCTGCCTGTTCAAGCCTGTCGATTGGTTTAATGAATGCAATGGATAACCTAGGTAATGCCTCTATAGAGGTATATCAAAAATTTCACTTGGTAAATTTGTGCAATAGGCAAACACAAGCCACCCACTGATTGTCAGGGTGTTGCCGTCCATCATGGTATAAATAGTGCAAATTCTAGTATGTCATCTTGGGTATTGCCCTCCAGGATGTCGACTCAATTCCGATTCATTTTATATCTTAAAATGTAAGCCCCCTGTCCGGAGAAAGCGATAGCTCAGGTTGATCATCCCATTGATCAGACAGTGAGCAAAAAGGATGAAAATTGTCACTCTTGCGGCACCCGCTTGTCGTGGGAGTACAGCTGCAGATAGTTGACAACTACATCTCATTTGATCGCCCGATCAGCAGGATTTATGGAGATGCCGTGGTGACTGGTGTCGTTATCTCGTTGCGAATACCTTTGGCATGCTCGGCATGATTAGGGAGAATCCGAATTGATAAGCCAATCACAGCCGTGTTGTTGTCCTTATGCGCTGACTAGCTCGCTTGCGTGAGATCGACTCCAGTTCAACTGGCCGGTGATCTCCTCGCGGACCACAGAGCGGTATTCAAGAAAATGCTCATTCAGGACGCACATCCAAAGGTATTGGCCCAGAACCTGTGGTCTTTTTAGAAGGGTATCGAACAGATAACCCCAAAATCGCCAGCGGCTACTGCGAAGCACGCCCTGATTCCAGAAAAGCGTCAGAAGACCAACAAGGGATGTGGGTCGATTCAGGTGTGCCAAAAACCAATTCATGCTGATCTTGCGCTGACTTTGTTGTCTGCCAAGGAGTGTTGAATACTGATGAATACGTCTCAGATAGTTGTTGGGGTCATAGAGAGAATCGAAGGCTTTAATAAATTCACTGGCAATCTCCTCCATGGGTCTGCTGGGTATAAAGTTAAGTAAGTTCGTCTGGATTCCGGCTTCAAATGTAGTGTCTAAATTAACCAAACGGTTCTCGGCTTCTAGGCGATGCCAAAGGGCAGTGTTTGGTAGGGCCTGAAGGATTCCCAGCATGGCGACGGGGATGCTGCTTTGGTTGACGAAATCAACAATCCGTTGACCAGCACCTGAGCGTTCACCATCGAAACCGAGAATAAACCCGGCCATGACAAGTAACCCTTTGCCACTGATTGTATCCACTGCTTCAAGCAGAGGTGATCTGGTGTTCTGATGCTTTCCAGCGCTGCTAAGGCTTGTTGTATCCGGTGTTTCGATGCCAAGGAAGACTCGATTGAAGCCGCTGTCGATCATCTTATCCATCAGCTCTTCATCACTGGCTAGATCAATAGATGCTTCAGTTGTGAAGGAGAAGGGGTAGGAGTGAGCTGTCTGCCAAGTGGTCAGTTCGCTGAGGAGCAGTTTGACATTGCGTTTATTGCCAATGAAGTTGTCATCGACAAGAAATACCTCTCCTTTCCAGTTCAATGCGTTGAGCGCCTCAAGCTCTCGGATCAGCTGATGCGGTGTTTTTGTGCGAGGCTTGCGCCCATAAAGAACGATGATGTCGCAAAACTCACACTGAAAGGGGCACCCCCTTGAAAATTGCACTGCCATCATGGCGTATGCATCTAGATCTAAAAGGTCAAACCGAGGAATCGGGGTTGTGCTGAGGTCTGGTTTTTCACCTCCCGCATGAAATCGACCTGTCGCTTCGCCTTTGTCGATGGCAGTCACGAACATGGGTAGTGTGATCTCGCCTTCATCCAAGATCAGGTAATCAACTGCTTCTAGCTCTTCTGCATTCGGAGTTGACGTTGCAAATGGGCCTCCCACCGCAACCCGACACTGATGTTGTTTGGCTCGCCTAATTTGTAGTGCTAAATCCTTTTTTTGTACAATCATTGCGGAAAGAATGGCCAGGTCTGCCCATTCCCACTCCGACTCGCTGACTTCGCGAACATTGCAATCTACCAATTGGATGTCCCAGTGCTGCGGAAGCAGTGCAGCAACAGTGATGAGTCCAAGTGGTGGTAGCAGAACCCGATGTCCCATCAGCTCCACTGCCCGATCGAAGCTCCAGAAGGTTTTAGGGAACCGGGGATACACAAGGAGGATGCGCATGGTCGATTGCAATTCATCCATGATCGACACTCTTTTATGGCTTGAAGCTGGCTTCCGCAGAACCGGAGCATTTCATGCCCTTATCGCATCACGACAGCAGCCCCTGGTCGTTGGTGTGCTTCGCGATCCTCTGCACGACGCCAACTGCTGATCTACCGCATAGCTGCTTGGCATCGCGCTTTTGACCCGCTTTCATGGCAAAGCCAACGGCATTGCGGGCACTGCATGTCACCAGCCACGGTTCGGATGCATCTCCCCCCCTTGCGGTCTTGGTTGGACCACAAGGTTGTTGCCAGGGTTCCAATCTGGATTTCCCGATGGAGGTCCTGGGAGCCTGGCGCCGTGATCATCCGCAGCACTCCAGAGACGCCCTTGAAGTCGCCCAGATCGTAGTGACAGTAATCAATCTGCCCGGGAGAATGGATCATGCAGAAGCTCACGTTCTTCTGCTCCATGCAGCCTGACTAGCACGATCAAACAAGCCAGTGGCCAGTGTCAGTTCCTGCTGGGTGGCATCGAGACAGTTGATTGGACGCACACCACAGAAACGAACTTGCTGCAGAGCAACGCGCTTGTGCAGTTTGGTGTGTCGCGCCGGTTGCTGCTATCCGCGACAAACTCCTGGGTCCGTTGGCCGCCAGAGCATGCACCTGGGCCGT
>CAZJIF010000045.1:9940-13455 GCA_964546045.1 uncultured Klebsiella sp.
TTGCCGTGATGGCACGCCAGCATGGAATGACATGCCCCCTGGCCCTGCTGCTGACCTCCTTCTGCCCGTTGTCTACGGCAAAGGGGGCGGCCCTCAAGGCACCGTGATGGTGTTCCCCGCCATCACTGGGGCCTGGTGCTGGCGGCTCGCGGTGCAGCGTTGGTTGTCACCTAAAAGCCCAGGTCGGTGATGACCTGATCCCAAAGACACCCTGTCGTTTTGCTGCGCTTGGGGATGGACGCGTCTTGTCTGGTGGCAGTGGTTTCATCCCTCTGCGCCGTGTACGTGATTCAAGCGCTCCATCCCGATGGCTGGCGCAACCAAGGCCGATGTGCCGTTGAGTATTGGGCCTATTTGGAGGCTCAGACCCGATGTTGCTCTGATGGACGCCATTACCGCATCGTTGATGAGGTGAGCCATCAGGTGGTTACCGCTGTTGACACCAGCTGCTGCCGGGCGCTGTATCTCAATCCCTGAAAGCTCCGGGGGGGAATACCCATGGCAACCGGCGCACTTGCACCGTTCGCCCATGGGGCGGCTGGCGTGTTGGTGAGATCAATCAACGGCAATTGGGGCAGGAGTCAAGGACTCTGCACGCGTCTGGGTCTCGTTGTCCTGTTCCGTTTGCCTGTTCACGGTGCCAACCCCCACCAAGGCTTCGGCAGCGATGCCGGCGTCAAAGGAAAAGCGACCGGGACCGATGAACAGCAACGCCAGGCTGCCGCCGAGGTACAGCACCACCAGCTCGAGCACGTAGATGTTGAGCCCTGCCGTCAGAATGTGTTGGAAGGCAGCCATGGCCATGGTGCTGCTGAGCGCCAGTGCCCCCAGCGGTGTCATCAAGCCCAGGATCACCAGCCAGCTGCCGATCACTTCCGAGAGGCCGGCGACATAGGCAAAGAACAGCGGAAAGGGCAGATGCAGTGAGGCCACATAGGTGTTGGCAAACTGCTGCGGGTCGGCCAGTTTTTCCTGGCCGTGATGAATCATCATCACGCCGATGCTCAACCGCAGCAGCAGCAGACCGCAGGAGGCCAGCAGCCCCGGCCGTTGCAGGTAGGCCAACAGCGCTGGTGCCACCTTTGCCAGCCCGGGCTGGATGGTCAGCCGTCCGGGTCTGAAGCTGATCGAAGCCAGCCAGAGCATCAGGCAGGCGGCGGTGAAGCCGCCGAACACCTCAAGCAGGATGGGGGTGGACATGGTTGGCCAGGACGCGCATTGCGGTGAATCCTGGCAAGCCGTTTTAAGAAACGTGAAGCCGCGCTCTCATCAGCCGTGCCCCTTCCTGTTTTGTCGCCGGCCGTTCGATGCCGTTAAGCCGCTGAACCCTCCAGCTCCAGCTCGCGCCGCAGGTGCAGAAACAGGAGTTCCGGATCGCGGTACTGGCGCGGCAGGCTGGTGTGCAGCAACGTCAGTCGCTCCCAGCAGACCGTGCGTTTGACCTTGGCCAGGTTGGCGCCACCCCGGATCAGGATTCGCATCGCTTTGCAGTACTGCGGGTACTGGGCCTCCAATTCGCCGATCCGCAACCCCTGCGGAGTGGTGCCTGCTGCCTGAACCATCGTTGAACCCCAAGGCACCTGTGCGTCCAGCGTGACAGCTGGGATCGCCTTCGGTGTGTATCCCCTGACGCCAGGTAAGGAATCGAGACCTGTTGGAGGCCCGCGAGCCCGCAATGTTCACTGGAAACCCGTGGGACGGCGGATCCCGCCCGCGGCCCCACCCATCAGCAACCGCTGACAGTCACGGTTGGCGTTGCTGGTTTTGACAGACGATGGCAAGTCTTAAGAAAGTCTTGCTGTCATGAGCGCTACGACCTGGGGCCAGGAGCTGGCAGGCAAGACCGTCCAGCAGTTGCGCGAGCTGGCCCAGCGGCTTGGCATCAAGCGTGATCCGGCGTTGCACCAGGACGGCCTGAGCAGCGCTGTTGCCCAGAGCGCGCCCCAACCGGAACCTGTGGCTGCGGCTCCGAGACCTGAAGCGAACACCCAGGTGGTGTTTCTGCCGCGCGATCCGCAGTGGGCTTATGTCTTTTGGGAGATCAGCAGCGCCGATCGCCAGCGCGCCGCAACCGCCGGTGCCGCTCAGCTCTGCCTGCGGGTGGCTGATGTGACGGGTCTGCCCACGGGCGTCAGCCATCCCCACGCTCTGCAGGAACGCGTGATCGATGCCCAGGGCAACGAGTGGTACCTGCCCATTCCCCTTGCTGATCGTGACTACCGCGTCGAACTCGGTTACCGGCTCGCCGCGGGCGGCTGGCTGTCCCTGGCCCATTCGGCGGTGGCGCGGGTACCGGCCGATGAGCCCAGTGCCGTGGTGGCCGATGTGTTCGTGCCGTTCTCACTGGAGGGCCCCAGCCCCGCCGCAACAACCCTGCCGCAGGGCAGCGGTGGTGTGGCCCATGAGCAGCTGTATCAACGGGCCACCGCCGGCAGCGCCCGTAGCCGGCGCATCGGTTCGGAGGTGCTGCATGAGCTCTATTTCGCCGATGAGCAGGCCGCTGCCGCCGGCGGGCATGCTTCGGGCGCGGGTGTCTGGGCCAGCGGTCGCAACGAATCGGGCAGCGGTCTGGTGCGCAACCGCTCGTTCTGGCTGGTGGCCGATGCCGAACTGATCGTCTATGGCGCTACCGAGCCCTCGGCCAGCCTGTTCATTGGCGATCAGCAGGTGCCGCTTGAGGCCGATGGCACCTTCCGGGTGCACGTGCCGTTCCGCGACGGGCAGCAGTTGTATCCGATCCGGGCGATTGCCGCCGATGGCGAGCAGCAGCGCTCGATTCGGATGGAGTTTGAGCGCCGCACCCCAGAGGCCCGCGTCAACACCGCCGCAGACGCTGCGCTGGAGTGGTTCTGAGGCGAGGCCTGTGGCGTCGTAGCGCGTCGTGGATTGTGTCTCCAGCGCCACCGCCCATGCCCGGCTGAACCGCCACCCCTGGCTTCTGGTCAGGGGTTGTCTGTAGGGTCCAGCCATGGCCCGCTATGAAGTTCAGCTGCAGTGCCCGCCCCTTGAGGCGGGAATGGAGCACCACACAGCCGAGCATCTCGCTGGTGCCTTGGGTGTGGAGCTCACCTGGCTGGATCGCCGCAATGCCTCGATGGCCTTGCTGTTGCAGCCCCAGGGTTTGAGTGTGCGGCTGCTGCTGGAGTTCCATGGCCACGGCCAGATCACCCTGCTGGTCAGCAGCCGCGAAGGCATGGGCAAAGGCGCACCGCAGACCCTGTCCTGTTTTGAGCGGGTTTTGACCCTGCTCTGCGAGCAGCTGCCGGCGGCCCAACTCTGCTATCGCTCTGACCGTGACGGCCCGGTTCGTCAACGGTGATGCCGGTGCTGCACGATCTTCCGATCTCTGGCAGCCTGCTGCCATGGGTTTTCTGCTGAATGTCCTCTGGTTCGTGCTCGGCGGCCTGGTGATGGGCCTGGGATGGTGGCTGGCGGGCGTGGTCTGCGCGATCACGATCGTGGGCATCCCCTGGGCAAGGGCCTGCTTTGTGATCGGCACGTTTTCGTTCTGGCCC
>CAZJIF010000046.1:0-9588 GCA_964546045.1 uncultured Klebsiella sp.
CCAGCGTCAAGAGCGGCGATGTGATCGCCACCACCCAGATCCTCTGCAAGGAGGACGGTGTGGTGCAACTGCCTGATGTGATCGAAGGCGAGCCCATCCGCCGTTTGATCGTCGAGCGTGCAGGCGACACCCGCAGCATTGACCTTGGTGGGGCCAGCCCCGCTGTGGTCGTTGGCCAGCGGGTCGTCGACGGCGATCTGTTGGCGCCCGGCTTCGAGGCTCCCTGCTGCGGTCAGGTCGAAGCGATCGATGGCAGCACGGTCACGATTCGCCTTGGTCGCCCGTACATGGTGTCGCCCGACTCGGTCATGCACGTGCGTGACGGTGAGCTGGTGCAGCGCGGTGACGGGCTGGCCCTGCTCGTGTTCGAGCGGCAGAAGACCGGTGACATCGTTCAGGGTCTGCCCAGGATCGAAGAGCTGCTGGAAGCCCGTCGTCCCCGCGACTCGGCGGTGCTGTGCCGCAAGAGTGGCATCGTCCAGATCAAGCAGGGCGATGACGACGATTCGCTGACGGTGTCTGTCATCGAAGCCGACGACATGACCACCGAGTACCCAATCCTCTTGGGTCGCAACGTGATGGTCAGCGATGGCCAGCAGGTCAGCGCCGGCGAGTCGCTGACCGACGGTCCGATCAATCCGCACGAGCTGCTCGAGTGCTACTTCGAGGACCTACGCGGTCGGCGCCCAACGCTCGAGGCGGCGATGGAGGCGATCTCCAAGCTCCAGTTCCGCATGGTTACCGAGGTTCAGAACGTCTACAAGAGCCAGGGGGTTTCGATCAGCGATAAGCACATCGAGGTGATCGTGCGGCAGATGACCAGCAAGGTGCGGGTCGAGGATGCCGGTGACACCACCCTGTTGCCGGGCGAGCTGATGGAGCTGCGCCAGGTCGAGCAGACCAACGCCGCCATGGCCATCACCGGCGGTGCGCCTGCCGAGTTCACGCCGGTGCTGCTGGGTATTACCAAGGCATCGCTGAACACCGACAGCTTCATCTCGGCAGCCTCCTTCCAGGAGACCACCCGGGTGCTGACCGAGGCGGCGATCGAGGGCAAGAGTGACTGGCTGCGCGGTCTCAAGGAGAACGTGATCATCGGTCGCCTGATCCCTGCTGGCACCGGCTTCAGTGGTTTCGAAGAGGAGCTGCGGGCTGAGGCCGGTCCCCATCCCGACATCCTTGAGGAGGAGAACGCTGGCTACCGGCGCATGGCCAACCTGCGTCCCGACTACACCGTCGAGATGCCGGCTCCTTCGGTGGCTGCCGCGGTGCTTGATGATCCCTCCGACGAGGACCTCGAAGCCACCCGCAGCCGCCACGGCATCGACGCCAGTGCCAGTGGGGCGGCGGCCTTTGCCCGACCGACCCTCGATGAGGTGATGGAGGAGGAGCTGATCGCCGATCCCGACGCCCTGGAAGGCCTGCAGGAAGAGGGGTTGCTCAGTGATGAGTGAGTCGATCACCGACCTGGGGACCCCTGTCCCCCAGCAGCGCCGTCCCCGTTTTGGTTTTCACAGTCACACCGAACAGTTGAATGGCCGCCTGGCGATGCTTGGCTTCATCGCTCTGGTGGCGCTCGAAGCCAAGCTCGGGCATGGGTTGCTGATCTGGTGACCAGCAGTGTCCCCCGTCCCCTGCTGGGGATGGGGAAACCAGAGCTGGAGCAGTGGTGCCAGCAGCAGGGGCAGCCCCCGTTCAGGGGGCGTCAGCTTCATGACTGGTTGTATGCCAAGGGGGTCCACCGGCTCGAGCAGGTCACGGTGTTGCCGGCGGCCTGGCGCCAGCAGCTCGCGGCCGCGGTTCCGGCCGGGTGGCTGGACTGGACCGGCCGCTCCCAGGAACTGCACCGTTCGGTCGCCCGGGATGGAACCACCAAACTGCTGTTGGCCACCAGCGACGGCCTGAGCATTGAGACCGTCGGCATACCCACCGACGATCGGCTCACCGTGTGCGTGAGCAGCCAGGTGGGCTGCCCCATGGCCTGTCGCTTCTGCGCCACCGGCAAAGGGGGGCTGCAGCGCTCGCTGGCGGTGCACGAGATCGTCGATCAGGTGCTCAGTGTGCGCGAGGTGATGGGCACCCGTCCCAGTCATGTGGTGTTCATGGGCATGGGCGAGCCGTTGCTGAACCTCGAGGCCGTGCTCGATGCCATCGCCTGCTTGTGCACTGAGCTGGGCATGGCGCAGCGGCAGATCACGGTCAGCACCGTCGGCGTGCCCCAGACCTTGCCGCAACTGGCCCAACGGGCTCTCGAGCGGCTGGGGCGTGCCCAGTTCACCCTGGCGGTCAGCCTGCATGCCCCTGATCAGCGTCTGCGTGAGGAGCTGATCCCCACGGCCCATGCCTACCCGATCGAAGCCCTACTCGCCGACTGTCGCCAGTACGTGGCAATCACTGGGCGACGGGTCAGCTTTGAGTACATCCTGTTGGGGGGCCTCAACGACCACCCCAGGCACGCCGAGGCGCTGGCGCGGCTGATTCGCGGTTTTCAGAGCCACGTCAACCTGATTCCCTACAACCCGATTGTCGAGGAGAGCTTTGCGCGGCCCAGCCCTGCTGCTGTGGCGGCATTTCGACGCATCCTCGAGCAGCACCACGTGGCCGTGAGCGTGCGCGCCAGTCGCGGCCTCGATGCCGATGCGGCCTGCGGTCAGCTGCGTCGGCGGCTCAGCGGCGCAATTGCTGGCGCCGCTCACTGATCTGCTCGGGTACCCCTGGCGGCCACAGGGCTGAACTGCGGTAGAGCGAGAACACGGCGTTGTTGAACTGGCTGATGGCGCCGACATCCTTGTCGGCTGCCGAGATGTAGAGGTTGAAGCCCTGAATCAGGGTGGTGACATCGCCCCGGGTGGCGAACTCCTCTGCGTTCTCTTCGAGTGAGCGCCGTGCCAGGGCAAAGTCGCTGCTGCTGTTCTCGACCGTCAAGCGGGCGGTCACGAAGCCGGCAAAGGCGTTCATCACCTCTTTGCTGACCTGCAGTCTCTGGCTTTCGGCTTCGCTGCTCTGCTCGGCTGCCTGGGCCTTGAGGGCCGTCGCTTCGGCCGCCAGGATGCCGCCGTCGAAGACGGTCCAGCGAAAGTTCAGGCCGACGGTGTTGGTCCAGCTGTCGCGGGTGCTGCTGGCTTGCTGATTGGTGCTCTCCTGGTTGGAGCTGAGGCTGCTGACGCCCACCAGTCCGAACACCGGCAGGTAGCCATTGATGGCCCGGGTGGCGGCCCAGCGGTCCCTTGAGGCCAGCACCAGTCTCTGTTGGATCTCCTCGCGCAGCTCGAGCGCTTGGGTCAGGGTGGCGTCGAGCCCCAGGGGCCAGGGTGCCTGCAGAGCTAGTGGTTCCGAAGCCAGCACGTATTGACCCGGACTGCCCGCGACCAGGGCGGTCAGGTTGTTGGAGGCCAGAAACAGCTGCTGGTAACGATCGAGCAGGCGGGTCAGCTGCAGGCGCTCTTCAGTGGCGAGTTGGTCGATTGCACTGCGGCGCAGCCGACCTTGACGCACCAGTTGCCGTGCGGTGTTCAGCTGCCTGCGGGTCAGCTGCAGCAGCCAGTCGTAGCGCTGCAATAGCTCGCTCTGGGCCTGCACGCCGGTGTAGGCGATCTGCAGATTGAGGGCCAGGTTGCGGGCGGCGATGTCAAACAGAAAGCGCTCGGCCTTGAGGTTGTCGAGCGCCTGGTTGATCGCGGCTGGCCGGCGGGTGTCAAAGAACGACCAGTTCAGCACCACCCCGGGCCCCGAGGTGGTGGCCAATGTGCTCTGGGGCGCTCCGATCCCGTTGTCGCGCCATGTCAGTGTCTGGCCGATCAGGATCGGCTCGTTGCTGCGCAGCGCGTTGGTGCTGCCCACCACCTGCAGCGTTGGAAACCAGCTGCGGCGGGTGGCGATCAGGGTCCAGGCCCGGCCCTCGATCGCCTGGTAGGCCCCGGCCAGGTCGGGATTGCGGGCCAGGCCCTGGGCTAGGGCCTCAGCCTGGCCCAGCCGCACCTGACGTTGTGACAGCACGGTCGCCATGCGTTCGGCCTGGTTGATCAACCGGTCCACCCGCTCGGGCCGTGCCGGCTCCTGGGCTGCGATCGGTTGCGGCACGGCGGCCACGCTGAACAGTGCTGCCACCAGCAGGGGCAACCGTTGCAGCAACGGGGTTCGGCGCACCACCCTGCTCGGACACGATCGCGTCACAAGGTAGAAGCGGTGTCTGACGATTGGGCTCAGCTGGCATCGCGGTCCGGGTCATAGGCGCCGCGGCAGCCATCGCCATGCCAGGGCACCAGCCGGCCCATCAGCATCAGGGAGGGCAAGGCGGCCAGGGCGGTCAGCACGAAGTACTCGCTCCAGCCGACCCGGGCCGCAAGCCAGCCCGACGGCAGGGCCAGCAGGGTGCGACTGAAGGCATAAATGCTGGTTAACAGCGCGTACTGGGTGGCCGAGAAGCGCGGATTGCAAAGGCTCATCAGCAGGGCCACGAACCCGGCGCCCACCATGCCGTTGCCCAGGTTCTCGAGGCTCACAGCCGCGATCAGGCCCGGCAGTCCGCCGCCGAAACGGGCCAGTGCCGCGTAGGCCAGATTGCCGGCCGCACCGACCAGGGCAAACACCCACAGGCTGCGGTTGAGCCCCAGCCGGGCAAACAGGACGCCACCGACCACGGTGCCAGCCATGGTGGCCGCGATCGCCCAGCCCCCATCCAGCAGGCCGATCTGGGCGTCACTGAAGCCAGCCTGTTTCAGAAAGGCGATCGACAGGGCCGCCAGCAGTCCGTCGGGCCAGCGGTACAACAGCACCAGCAGCAGCAACCAGGGTGCGTTGCCTGCACCGGTGCGTCGCAGAAACTCGCGGGCCGGACCGATAACCGCCTGCCGCAGGCTGGTGGGCGGGTGCTGCAGCGGCAGCAGGCGCGGTGCCGCCAGGGTGAACGGCACCACGGCCAGCATCAGGGCTGCGCAGCCGGCAAAGGCGGCCCACCAGCCCAGGCTGCCGGCCAGCACGAACCCACCGGAGCTGACCAGCAACATGCCGGTGCGATAGCCCAGGTTGTGAACCGCGGCGCCCTGGCCCCGTTCGACCTCGGGCAGGAGGTCGGTGCGGTAGGCGTCAATGACGATGTCCTGGGTGGCGCTGGCGGCCGCCAGCACCAGGGCCAGCAGTGTCGCCAGCTGCAGCATTCCCGGCCCCGGTGCCGTCAGGCCGGCCACCACGGCCAGCACCAGCAGCACGGCGATCAGGATCAGCTGCAGCGCCAGAATCCAGCCGCGGCGCCGGTCTGGCCAGCCCAGGGGCCAGCGGTCCAGCAGCGGTGCCCACAACACTTTGAAGGCGTAGGGCAAAGCTGCCAGCTGGGGGATCACCCCGATCAGCTCCAGCGACACGCCGCTGGTACTGAGCCAGCCCTGCAGCAGCTTGCTGCCGATGTTGAGCGGGCTGCCGCTGGCGACCCCTTCGGCCGCCACGGCCACCAAGCGTTGGCGGGCGGTGCCGGGAGCGATCGCTGGGGTGTTGCTTGGGCCCATCAACGGCGCATCGGTGGCGGAACCCTAAGGGCGATGATGGGTCACGGCATCCGGCCGGTTCATCTGCAATCCCATCCCGTGCAGTTCTTGCGCTCCACCCTGTTGCCGGCGGCCATTGTGCTGTTGTTCGGTCTGGCGCTGGTTGCGGTCAGTGCCCGCATCTGGCTACCGGGTGACATGGCCGCCCCGGCGCCGCTTCAGTGAGGCAGGGGTCGTGAGCACCTCTCCTGAGCAGCCAGCGGTTTCGGCGGATGCTTTCGCTGCGGGGGCTTCATGGCGTCCCTATGACGAGAACGCTACCCACGACCTGGTGCTCGATCCCGATGTGCTCGCGGCCGAGCTGGCCCAGGAGCTGCTCGGTGATCCCCTGGACGAGATTGATCCCGACGAAGGCGAAAGCTGTGATGCCGCCGCGGAATGCGACCTCGGCCTGACCCTGTTGCAGGGCGACCACGAACAACGGCTGCAGGCCCTGCGCATCTTTTGTGAGCATCGCGATCCGCGGGCGATCCCCTTGTTGTTGCCCCTGCTCGAGGCTGCCTGTCCGATCGAACGCATGAGTGCGGTCTACGCCCTGGGGCGTAACCCCCACCCGCTGGCCGTTGAACCCCTGCTGGCCCTGCTGAGCGCCGACAGCAACGGGTATGTGCGCAAGGCTGTGGCCTGGAGCCTGGGCAACTTCCCGGAGGCACCCGTGCTCAATCCGTTGATCCGCGTCCTGCAGGTGGATGTGGCGGCGGTCCGTCTCTGGGCGGCCACGTCGCTCGCCGAGGCTGGCAGCACCGGCCCGGCCAAGGCCGATCCCGCCGCCGCCCAGCTGCTGCAGAGCCTGCGCATCGACAGTGAGCCGGCGGTGCGCAGCAACAGTGCCTGGGCCCTGGGCCGCCTTTACCCCGATCTGGTTGAACCCCGCCAGCAGGCGGTGGTCCAGGCCCTGGTTCACACCCTGCTCGCGGATCAGGAGGCCAGCGTGCGCGACGAAGCGCGACTGGCACTCGAACAGCTGGAGCAGCCCGAGGTCCTGGAGCGTCTGCAGACCCTGGTGGACGAAGGCCTGCTGCCCTGACCACCAACCCTGAAACACGGTTAGCATCGCCCAACCCGCCGGCGCTGGCCTTGGCTCAGCAACCCGCACTTCAGACCATTCGTTACCGGATCCGTCCTGATGGTCGGGTCGAGGAAACCGTGGAAGGCCTGGCCGGCGCCGCCTGCGAACGGTTGACCGAGTCCATTGAGGCGCGTCTGGGCACTGTTCAGCAGCGCCAACCCACGGCCGAGGCCTTTCAGCCCTCCGTGCTCGTCCAGACCCAGCTGGCTCCCCAGCAGGTTGCCCCGATCACCCAGCCGGGTGAAGGTTCCCTGTCCCCGTCCTGACCCTTTTCTGTCTGGCTCCGATGTCGCACTTCAGCACGATCAAGACCGAACTGCGTGACCGGGATGCCCTGGTGGCGGCCCTGACGGCCCTGGGTCATGCCCCGGCCGCCGGTCCGCGGCAGGTGCGTGGCTACCGCGGCCAGCTGGAAACGGCTGAGCTGGTGATCAGCGCCAGCAACGGCGGTGATCTGGGTTTCCGCTGGAACGCGGCCAACGGAGCCTATGAGTTGATCACGGATCTCGATCTCTGGTCGATGCCGGTGCCGCCCGAGCGGTTCCTGGCCCAGCTCAACCAGCGTTATGCGCTCGAAGCCATCCTGGCGGCGAGTGCGGCCGAGGGCTTCCAGGTGTCCGAACAGACCACCCAACAGGATGGGGGCATCGAATTGGTGGTCACCCGCTGGGCCTGATGGCCGATCAGCACGCAGCAGGGGTTGAACTCGCCTTTTCGGTTGCAGCCGATGCCCTGGTCGACAGCCCCAACGGGCTAGAACCTCTCCTGGGCGGAGCTCTGCGCCAGAAAGCGGTGTGGGTTGATGAGGCTGTCTGCATCGGCTGCCGCTACTGCGCTCACGTCGCAGCCAATACCTTTGTACTGGAGCCCCACTGGGGCCGCTCGCGCGCCATTCGGCAGGACGGAGACAGCACCGAACGGATTCAGGAGGCCATCGACACCTGTCCGGTCGACTGCATCCACTGGGTCGCCTACGACGATCTGCCTGACCTCGAGCGGCGGCTGCAGCAACAGGAGCTGCACCCTCTCGGCCTGCCAACTCCGGCGCGGGTCAAGCGCACCTTGCCCCGCCCCTGAAGCCCGGCCTCGCCCCTGAAGCCAGGTCCCATCCCGGAGCAGGGGTGCTGGGGTTACGGGTTGCCCAGCGGTTGCTTGGCAGGCAGGCCCACGGCCCTTGGGTAGCGCATCGGGCATGGGGCGATCGGGCTGAGGCGGATGGCATGGCGCTGACCGCGCCCGGCCGGTAGATCTGTGGCATCGACGGCACTGACCTGGGCTTTCAGCAGCGTTGCAGCAGCCATCAGCTGCTGCTGGTCGTCCGTGGACCACTGGCCGCGGTATAGCAGCGCCTGCCCCGTCGGTTTGAGCAGGGGCACCAGGTATTCGGCGACCACCGGGGCTGGCGCCACAGCGCGTGCCAAAGCCCAGTCGTAACGCCCCCGCCAGGGCTGGCTGCGGCCCAGGATCTCGATGCGATCGCTGCAGAACTCGAGCCTGCCGTCCAGGCCAAGGGCTGCAGCCATGGCGCGCACCGCCTCGATCTTGCGCTGCACCGAATCCACCAGGGTCAGTCGGGCCCCCGGCAGGGCGATGGCCAGGGCCAGTCCGGGGAACCCGCCGCCGGTGCCGACATCGATCAGCTGCAGCCCCGGTTGCCCCGGGCTGGCCTGGGCTGTCCGGATCACGCTGGCCAGGGGCCAGAGGCTGTCAAACACCTGGGCGATCCAGAAATCGTCGCCCTCCACCAGGCGCGTCAGGTTCAGGCGACCATTCCACAGCCGCAACTGGTCCTGCAGTGCCCGCAGCAGGGTTTCCTGCTCGGGCGAAGGGTGCCAGCCGAGTCGGGCCCAGAGGACGGCCAGGTCTGGAGAGCTCACACAGGCCGGGGGGACTGAAGCCTTTCTAAGATCCCGCAAAGCGTGGGGCCATGCCTGCTCCGAGCCATTACGACCGCCTGGGCCTGCCGGCCAGTGCCAGTGCCGAAGATTTGCGCCAGGCCTTTCGCCTGCTGAGCAAGCGTTATCACCCGGACACCACCAGCCTGCCGCTGGGCGAAGCCGAGGCTGCCTTTCAGGCTTTGCAACAGGCCTATGGCGTGCTCAGCGATCCAGAGCAGAGACGGCGTTACGACGCCCTGCTGCAGGTTGATCGGCAGGCACCGGCACTGTCGCCATCCTCACGCGTGGTGCTGCGGGAGCCGGAGCTGCGACGCCCTCTGTCGGGGGGCGAATGGCTGGCCCTGCTGCTGCTGGCTCTGGCTGCTGTGTTTGCCCTGGTGCTGGGGGTTGGTCTGGCCTGGTTGCGGGGGGTTGATCTGATCCAATGGCCGTCATGGTGGTTGGAGACCCCTTGAGCGAAGCGCCATTGCCCGATGCATCCACACCCCTGGTGCAGCACCCCCTGCCCCAGCTGGAGGCCTGGTTGCGGCAGCTCGGCGCCCGGCAGCGTGCCCACCACGGTTCTCAATGGGATCTTCACCAGCAGCGCTGGAGTGCCCTGCTTGAACTGGAGGTCGAGGACCTCAGGGTCAGCTGGCTTCAGGACGGTCAGCAGACGGTGCGGCATTTTCCTTACGGACTGCCCAGGACCGATGTGGAAGCAGCGATTCTGGCCGGACCCTGAGGGCAGGCAGTCGATCGCTGCAGCTCTTGGCAGAATGGGGACAGGCCTGTTGTCTGCCGGCGCCGAGATGGCCGTCAAGCCTGAGGGGTCCTCCAACGCTTCTGCCCGCCGCCGCAGAGCGGATTCGCGGCGTTTTCTACCGGCTGATCAACTCAGCCCTCGGCGCCGTTACGAGAGTCAGCGCGCCTGGGGGGCTGTTGAGCTGTTCGCCGAGGGGCAGTGGCCAGTGATCCGTGTCCAGCTGGAACGCCAGGGCTGGTGTCCATCCCAGATCGAGCTGGTCCACGATCAGTTGCGTCAGGGTTGGCCGCTGGAGACGGCCAAACGGCATGCAACGCGCCTGTCAGGCCATTGCCC